>UQWV01000005.1 GCA_900544845.1 uncultured Collinsella sp.
CCGTCGATGCCGATCGCTGCATCGATTGCGGCCTCTGCGCCAAGCGCTGCCCCATGGCGGCAATTGAGATGCGTGACGGGCTTCCCGTCTGGGCAAAGCCGGAGTGCGCCGCCTGTCTCCGTTGCCTGCACTGCTGTCCCAAGTTTGCCATCTCACGCGGTAAACGCACGGCTGCCCACGGTCAGTACAAGCATTCCAAGCCCGGCGTGAGGATGTAACGGCTGCGTGCCTGCTCTCTAAAAGCTCATGGTAAGAAACAAGCCGCGCGAGGCCGTGTGTTTACGGTCTCGCGCGGTTGTTGTTTAGAGCTTCCTCAACACGATTGCGATGGTGTTGAGGTATTCAAGCGCGCCCGCTTCAACGGCGGCGCGGTCGCCCGCTGCGTACTCGTTATCGCAGGCGAGCCAGTCTTCCCATGCCTCGTTGGTGCAGAGCATGGGCTGCATCGAGACGGTCTCGACGCCGGCGGTCGGCTCGATCATGGCGCGCCACCAGGCTATGTCGTGCATGTAGTCGAGCTGCTCAGGCGTCCAAGATTTGAGCAGGCAATCGGGCAGATTGTCGTGGCAGTCGCGGACCATGCCAGGGATGCTCCGGTAGAGCATTCCACCTTGCTTTACGTAGGGGAGCAAGCGCCCGCCCAGATAATGCGGGTCACGCCCATAGTAGTTGTACGAGTCGATGCTCACGACCGCATCAAAAAAGTCATGCTCAAATGGCAGCCCCTGAGAGGCATCCGCTTTAACAGGATGAATGGTGTTGCGGGGAATACCGAGTGAATCGAAGAACGCGCGGTTCTCCTCGGGGTCGCTCCACAGATCGACGGCGTAGGTGTCAAACCCGTATTCGCGGGCAAGCAGGGCGCTGGTGATACCGGTGCCCGACCCAAGGTCGCAGACGCGGGCGCCGCGGGGGATACGTGCGCCGCGAAGCAGCTCTTCGCAGAGCTTGAGGGGATTCGGCCCCATAATTTTAGAGCGTACGAGTGTCGCGTCGAAGCTGGTGGCTTTCGGGAAGGATTGAGATTCCTGGGATTGCATTGTTCTTTCCTATCAGGTGCAAATTGGCAGATGACGGAGGCGGAACGGCGCAACAAACCACGGCCGTTGGACGGCCGTCTTCATGGTTCTATGCGATTGACCGTTCCCTAAAGAACAATGACCAAAAAGACATCCCCTTGGATGATCGAGATTGGGCCAAGGCCCGTGACGTCTCTATTGTAGGACGTTACGGGCTGGCGGGGGATATGCCATTTGTCATGTATTGGCGGACAGTCGATTATGGCCACGGGCGTGCCGAGACTCGCGTTCCCTGCGCCTTACTTCCATATTGCGAGTGCGGCGGTGCCCAAAACGATGAGGGCAAGGCCAATGCCGCTGCGGCGCGAGAGTTTTTCGTTGAAGGTCAGGCGCGCGAACAATACCGAAACAAGGATCGAGAGCTTGTCGATCTGTACCACGACGCTTACCTGCCCGGCGGCAATGGCGTAGTAGTAGAACAGCCATGACGCGCCGGTTGCAATGCCCGATGCTGCGAGAAACGCGAGTTCATGTCGGTCGACGCACGCGACCTGCTCCAGTTTTCCCTTGGCCGCCACAATCGCCCACGCCATGGCGAGTACCACACAGGTGCGGATCGCCGTTGCCAGATTGGACTCGACGCCCTCGATGCCAACCTTGGCAAGGATGGATGTGAGCGCCGCGAAAACGGCGGCGCCGATGGCGTAAACGAGCCAAGTCAGGTCTTGCTTCTGGCCCACGCCGGCTGACTGTCTCTTCTCAATCATCAGGAATGTGCCGAGGGTGATTGCGGCCGTCCCGATAAGCTTTACGGCAAGATTGCTTGTCTCGCCAAAGAGAACAATGGCGGTAAGCGCGGCGAGTACGGTGCTCATCTTGTCGACGGGTACGACTTTGTTGACGTTCCCGATGCTGAGCGCCTTGAAATAACAGATCCACGAGGCGCCGGCGGCAAGTCCCGAGAGAACGAGGAACAGCCAGGACTTGGGCGCGATGCTGCCAATGGTTCCGACGGATCCGGAAACACCTGCCATTGCCCAGGCAAATATGAGCACCATGCAGGTGCGGATGGCAGTCGCGATGTCGGAGTCGGTATGTTTGATGCCACATTTGGCCAAAATAGATGTGATGCCGGCAAAGAATGCCGATGCAAACGCTGCAACAACCCACGACACGGGTGCGGTGCCTCCTCAAGAACGACTACGCCAGGTCTACGGTGCTCGTCCGATGATACCGCTTGCGGCTACAAGTCGCGTGCTCGATAGATCTTGGTGCTGACGGTGCAGCTGATTGCAAATAGCACGAACGCCAGGACGGCAATGCCGGCGCACAGACATCCGATGACGGCGGGGTCGGGATTTGCTCCGGCAAATGACATAAGCCAGATGCTAATGGGGTTGGAGGAGCTCAGTATTGCCATAGTGCCGCAGCCAAGTAGGGCAAACAGGCCGACGGATAGGCGCAGTGCCTCCATGTGTCCAAATCGGAAGAACAGCGGCTGTGCCAAGAATACCATCATGAGGGAGATGAGCATTGATGCCGCCGAGGCGGTTGCGATTCCAAAGATCGTCTGTCCCGTCGAAGGAATGCCCGCGCTGTTGAAGAGCGGGATGGAGGCGATGCTCAAAAGCGTGGCTGCACATGCCATGACGACCGAGAAGACAACGATGCACAGGTAGCGTGCGCAAATAATGTCTTTACGCGAGAGAGACAGCGTTGCGCGATAGCGCTCCCAACCGTTTTGATTGTCGAAGCCGGCCAGCGAGCTCATGACCATGATGGGTGACATGGCACTGACCGCGCAGGCGCCAGCGCTCATGCCGGAATCGCCGTCCGATGCGTTGGCAAGGGTCAGCACGACGAATATGAACAGGCCGACGCCCGCGATGCTCGGGACGAGCGTGCGAACGATAGCGAGCTCGGACATAAAGGCGCGTTTCATTTCGAAGCCCCTTTCAGCATGAGGCGCAGATAGTCGTCAATGGTTGCCCGATCGCAGGGAATCTCGGGGAAGGCCTCGAGCGTTTCGCGACGGTTGGGCACGAGCACGTCCACGCTATAGGCGTGGTGGGCGGCACGGGCACCTTCGACGCAAGCCATAAGCTCGGCGGCCTGTGCTTGGGTGCAGTGGGCGATGCCGGCGCGGTCGGTAATGTCCTCGCGCGGCAGATCAAACACAATCGAACCGTTATCGATGCAGATGATGCGGTCGGCGGCACGATCGAGGTCGGACGTAATGTGGCTCGAGAGCAGCACGCTGTGCTGGCCGTCGGCGACAAAGGCAAGCAGCTCATCGAGCAGCTCCTCGCGTGCCATGGGATCGAGGCCCGCGGTGGCTTCGTCCAAAACGAGCAGCTTGGCATTGTGGCTGAGTGCACAGGCAAGCTGCAGTTTCATGCCCATGCCGCGGGAGAGGTCCTTGACCTTTGTCTTGGGATCGAGGCCAAATCGGTTGATGAATCCGGCGAACGTTTCGCGGTCCCATGTGGGGTACGTCGGGCCTACGAGCGACTCGATCTGGCCCACCCTGAGCGTGGAGGGGAAGGGGCACGTGTCCAGGACAAGACCGACGCGGGAGCGTAGATGGCGTTGCGACTCATCGGGCGCGTCGGCGCCACAGCGCTGCCCAAACAGGTGCACTTCGCCGGCATCGAGCTTTATAAGCCCGAGAGCAGCTCGAATCGTCGTTGTTTTGCCGGCACCGTTGGCACCCACAAAGCCGACGATCTGGCCAGGCTCCACGGCAAGCGTGACGTCGCGCAGCGAAAAACGGTCACTCACATGGCGTGAGATGCCTTTGAGTTCTAAAAGGTTTTGCATGGTATAGCCTTTCTTGCAGATGGCTACTGCATGGTTTCGGGGGCTACCAGGTCGAGCATCTCGTGCAGCTTGTCGCGCGTGACGCCCAGGGCCTCGGCTTGGCTTGCCGCTTTCGCGAGCAGCTCTTCGATATGGCAGAGCTGGTTTTCACGCAAGAGCTCTTGGTTGCCGTCGGCGACAAAACAGCCCTTGCCTTGCACGGTGCAGATAAACCCGAGCTGCTCCAGGTCGGCGTAGGCGCGCTTGGTGGTGATGACGCTCACGCCAAGATCGCTCGCGAGTGCACGGATGCTGGGGAGTTTGGCTCCCGCAGCGAGCGTGCCCGATAGAATCTGAGCTTTGACTTGCGAGGCTATTTGCTCGTAGATGGGCTTGTCGCTCGAATTGGATAGGATAATGTCCACAGCGGCTCCTTAGCTGATGGGCTACACGTGTATATAACCGGTAAGCACAGTATATATACACTATGCACAGCTATGCAAGAGGTAAATAGGGATTGTCCGCTCGTTCATTCATCTCAATCTGTAACATCTGGAACCGGTTTGGACGGCTACCTGTTACAGATTGAGATTTTGCTGGCGGACCCCATTTGGTTGTCTCAATCTGTAACAACTGGAGAAGTTTTTGGCTGCTAGATGTTACAGATCGAGATCTTTCTGGGACGCCCACCTGTTTGTCTTAATCTGTAACAGGTAGAGGTTCAAAAACCGCTCCAGATGTTACAGATCGAGACAAACTGCTGCGGAGCGCCGCCGCCGACCGGCAGTCAAAGCCTCGACTGATGAATTTGTCCTGATAGGTGCCCTGTCGCAGCATTTCGCGGCTACAATAGTCGCGTTACAACGACGTAATGCACTCAATGCAAGAAAGGATCCGCATGGCAAGCCTGTCGGATGAAATCTCGTCGCGCCGCACATTCGCGATCATCAGCCACCCGGACGCCGGTAAGACCACACTTACCGAGAAGCTGCTGCTCTATACCGGCAGCATCCAGACTGCCGGCTCGGTCAAGGGCAAGAGCTCGGCCAAGCATGCCGTCTCGGACTGGATGGACATCGAGAAGGAGCGCGGTATTTCCGTTACTTCCTCGGTGCTGCAGTTCACCTACAACGGCGCCTGCGTCAACATCCTCGATACCCCCGGCCACCAGGACTTCTCGGAGGATACCTACCGTACCCTTATGGCCGCCGACGCTGCTGTTATGGTCATCGACGGCGCCAAGGGCGTCGAGGCCCAGACCAAAAAGCTCTTTAAGGTCTGTACGCTGCGCCACATTCCCATCTTCACCTTTGTGAACAAGCTCGACCACGAGGCTCGCGATCCGTTTGAGCTCATGGAAGAGATCGAGAACGTCCTGGGCATCAATACGTATCCCATGAACTGGCCGATCGGCAGCGGCCGCAACTTCCGCGGCGTGTTCGATCGTCAGACCCGTCGCGTCATTGCCTTCGAGGGCGACGGCCACGCCAACGCCACCAAGAAGGTCGCCGAGGTCGAGGCCGAGCTGGGCGACCCTGCCATGGATGAGCTCATCGGCGAGGAGAACCATAAGAACCTGATGGACGACATCGAGCTGCTCGATGGCGCTGGCGACGAGCTCGACTTGGATGCTGTGGCCTGCGGCAAGCTGAGCCCGGCGTTCTTTGGCTCGGCGCTCACCAACTTTGGCGTGGAGCCCTTCCTCAAGGAGTTCCTGCGTCTGGCCCCGACGCCGCGCGCCTATACCGATACGCTCACCAGCGAGCCGGTCGATCCCTGCCGCGACGACTTTAGCGGCTTTGTGTTTAAGATCCAGGCCAACATGGACAAGAACCACCGCGACCGCATCGCCTTTGTGCGCATTTGCTCGGGCAAGTTCGAGCGCGGCATGGACGCCTTCCACGTGCAGGGCAACCGCAAGCTTAAGCTTGCTACTGGCACCTCGATGATGGCCGATGACCGTGCGATTGTTGACGAGGCGTACGCGGGCGATATCGTGGGCCTGTTCGATCCGGGTATCTTTAGCATCGGCGACACTGTGTGCTCTGGCAAGCGCCACGTGCAGTATCCGCAGATCCCGACGTTTGCCCCCGAGATGTTCGCTCGCATTACGCAGGTCGACACGCTCAAGCGCAAGCAGTTCGTCAAGGGCATGGAGGAGCTTGCCCAAGAGGGTGCTATCCAGATCTTCCGCGAACTGGGTGCCGGCATGGAAAGCGTCATCGTGGGCGTGGTCGGCGTGCTGCAGTTTGAGGTGCTCGAGCGCCGCCTCAAGGCCGAATACCGTGTTGAGGTTCGTCGCCAGCCGTTGCCCTATACCGATATCCGCTGGATCCAGAACGACCCCGACACTATTGATATCCCGGGCCTTTCGCTCACGCGCGACACCCTGCGTGTCGAGGACATGCGCGGCGGTAAGCTGCTGCTGTTCACGAGCCCGTGGAACGTGGATTGGGCAACCGACCACAACCCCGACCTTATCCTGTCGGAGTTTGGCAACGTAGCGTTTTAACGCATCGGCGCGGTGGCCCTGCGGGGCTGCCGCGCCGATTGCTTGCCTGATGCCGCGCGAGCGGCTATCATACCCACCGTCGTCTCAAGACCGGGGCGTCCGAGCAGTTCGGGTCCGATATCCTGCTCGTTAAACCTAAAACCAAAGGAGTACACAATGATCAAGAAGGTCATGGAGGACTACAAGGTCCTGTTGCGGAGCATTCCCGCGGCAACGGTTTCGCTGTTTTTCGTGAGCGTCATCATGATGAACCTGCTGGCCAACAAAGAGCTCATCAGCCTGCCGTATCTGGCACTCGATTGCGGCTTTGTGGTGAGCTGGGTTTCGTTTTTGTGCCAGGACATGATCTGCAAGCGCTTTGGCGCCAAGGCATCCATTAAAATCTCTATCCTCGCGCTGCTGGTCAACCTGGCCGTGAGCCTGTGCTTTTGGGCATGCTCGCTCACGCCCGGTATGTGGGGCGCCTACTACGACACCGGCATGATCGAGGTCAACACCGCCCTTAACGCCACCATCGGCGGCACCTGGTACGTGGTGCTGGGCTCTTCGCTGGCAATGCTCGTTTCTGCCGTGGTTAACTCCACGCTCAACCAGTCGCTCGGCCGTATGCTCAAAAAGAATAACTTTGCGAGCTTTGCCTTCCGCTCCTATGTGTCTACGGGTGTTGGCCAGTTTATCGACAACCTGGTCTTTGCCATTGTGGTAAGCCACACGTTCTTTGGTTGGACCTGGGTGCAGGTCCTTATGTGCTCGCTGACGGGCGCTGTTGCCGAGCTGCTGTGCGAGGTCTTCCTGAGCCCCGTGGGCTACAAGGTCGTGCGCGGCTGGGAGCGCGAGAAT
This sequence comes from uncultured Collinsella sp., assembly GCA_900544845.1. Lineage (GTDB taxonomy): Bacteria > Actinomycetota > Coriobacteriia > Coriobacteriales > Coriobacteriaceae > Collinsella. The sequence goes on from UQWV01000005.1 coordinate 7,171, forward strand.
GTGGGCTCCGAGTACCTCGAGCGCCACGCAACCGCCTAAGGAGCAAGTATGCGGGTTTTGATCACGGGCGCTTCGGGCGGTATCGGAGCCGCATGCGTGCAGCGCTTTTTGGACGAGGGCCACGAGGTTGTGGGCTTTGATCTGCTGCCGGCGGCGGTCGAACACGAGCGCTACCGCCATCTGATCGTTGATGTCCGCGAGCCGGGCACGTTTCCAGGCGACCTTGAACCCCAGGTGATCGTGAACGTTGCCGGTACGCAGGATTCGGCCGACGACATCGCCGCCAACCTGTATGGCACCATCAACGTGACCGAGCGCTACGCCTTTGTGGGGGAGGGGCTTGCCGCCAAGCCGGCGCCGGCTATCAAATCCGTGGTCAATGTGGGGTCGGCGAGCGGGCATACGGGATCGGAGTTTCCCGACTATGCCGCCAGCAAGGGCGGCGTTATCGCCTACACCAAGAACCTTGCAAACCGTCTGGCGCCGCAGGCTATCGCCAACAGTGTGGACCCGGGTGGCGTTATCACGCCGCTCAACCGTTGCGTGATGGAAGACGAACACCTGTGGAACCAGATTATGGAGCTCACGCCGCTTAAGCGCTGGGCCACTGCCCAAGAGATCGCCGAGTGGATCTACTTTGTGGGCGTGACCAACCGGTTTATGACCGGGCAGAGTCTGCTGATCGATGGCGGCGAGGCCGGCCGCACACAATTTATTTGGCCCGAATAGGAAACGCGCCCGATGGAAAGCCGTCGGGCGCGTTTTTGATGTATCGATTGTTAGCCGAGGCAAGTCCAGTTGACGGGGGTCGAGCCGTGCTGTTCGAGTAGCCGATTGGCTGCCGAGAAGGGACGCGATCCCATAAAGGCGGGGAGTTCTGCCGTGGCACGGTTGGCCGAAAGCGGCGAGGGGTGCGTGGAGGCCAGGCAGAACTTGCCGGTTGCCTTGCCCGCACCGGTTGCGACGAGCTTACCTTCGACCATCTGCTGGGCAAAGCGACCCCATGCCAAAAAGACTACCGGTTGGGGCAGCTGACAGCAGCGCTCGATAACGTAGTCGGTGAGCGCGCTCCAGCCTAGTTTGGCGTGCGAATTGGCGGCATGCTCGCGCACGGTGAGCGTAGTGTTGAGGAGCAGGACGCCCTGTTGTGCCCATGGGGTTAGGTCTCCCGTGGCGGGAATGGGACAACCCAGATCGGCTTTGAGTTCCTTGTAAATGTTGCGCAGGCTCGGTGGCAACTTGGTTTGCGTCGCGGGGACCGAGAACGACAGCCCCATTGCCTGGTTGGGTCCGTGATAGGGGTCTTGACCCAAGATGACAACCTTGACCTGGTCGGCCGGCGTGTAGGCGAGGGCATTGAGGATGTCGTCTTGTGCTGGGTAGATAGTCTGCTCGGCACGCAAAAGGGCGATGCGCTCGAGCAGCTGGTTCGTAGTGTCACGTACCGGCTGCGGTGCATCGCCCAACCAAGTTGCTATGTTGCGGTCGCGGGTCGCGGCGTCCATGGGGCTCCTTTACGTCAGATGCTCTGTTTGCATCTATTGTAAAGACTTTCGTCGGCCGATATTCGCGTACGTCCCATTGCGCACGCTCCCTCGCGCGACGTGGTGGCAGCTTGGCGTAGCTGGGATACCATGCCTATCGCCACGAGGCGTTTTATCGACTATATGAGCTCGCATATTGTCAATTAATGACTGGCGTGGTGTTGAGTGCGGTGTTTAGCGGGCTGTCGCTTTGGCTTGGGTGGCGCGATAGGTGCGTGCCGGGTGGCAAAGTAGTACCGCCACGACCATAAAGAACGCCGTGGTGCCCAGGCTGATGGGGTAGACCATCATAATGTTCGCAAAGGTGCGGAAGTGCGGGAACACGCAGAATACCCAATAGAAGCGGATGCCGCAGACGCAGATCATGGTGATGAGGGCGGGCGTGAGCGAGATACCAAAGCCGCGAAGGTAGCCTGACATGTTTTCGTAGAACATGCTAAAGGCATACGCCGGGAAGATCGAACACACGCGGATATAGCCGATCGAGACGATGTTGGGATCGCTGTTAAAGAGCGACAAGATCTCGCGCCCCAGGCCGACAATAACGATAATCGTGGTGAGTGCAACGATACCGCCTTCGACCAGGCAGACCTTGAGCGTTTTAGTGCAGCGGCCGATCTGGCGGGCACCGTGGTTTTGTCCCACAAAGGTAGTGCAAGCCTGGCTAAAGCTGTTGAGCAGGTTGTAGCACACGTACTCCAGGCTCATGGCGGCGCTCGATGCCGCCATGACCTCGGTGCCCAAGCTGTTGATGGCGGACTGGATGATGATGTTGGCGACGGCAAACACGGCGCTTTGGATGCCGGCGGGCAGGCCGATCTTGACGATGCGCTTGAGGGCGACGGGGTCTAAGCCTAAGTCGCGTGGGGTGACGCGGACGACGGAGTCGGTCTTGAGCAGGCGAATAAAGAGCGTAGTGGCGCTGACGGTGTAGGCGATGGCGGTGGCGATGGCGACACCCGCGACGCCCCAGTGGAGTACGGGGACAAAGATGAGGTCCAGACCAATGTTGAGGACGGTGGATACGGCAAGCGCCTGCAGCGGCATGCGGGTGATGCCGACGGAGCGGAAGATCGCGGCCTCAAAGTTGTAGAGCAAGATCGAGGGCATGCTGAGCAAAAAGACGCGCAGGTAGAGCGAAGCGAGGGGCATAGTCTCGGCGGGAACGTTGAGCGCGGCGAGCATGGGCTCGGCAAAGATCTCGCCCAGAGCGATGACGACAAAGCCCACAAGTGCCATAAGAATCGAGGTATGGACGGCGCGTTTGACCATGTTCTGATCGTTGCGGCCGATAGCATTGGCGATGACCACGTTGGAGCCAAGCGACATGCCGATAAACAGGTTGAGCATAAGACTGGTAAGCGGAACATTGGAGCCGACCGCCGCCATGGCGAGGGTTCCCTGGTCGCCCGAGAAGTTACCGATAATGACCGTGGCGATGAGGTTCGACAGCTGCTCCAAGATGCTCGTGGCGGCCACGGGGAAGGCGAACAGGGGAATATTGCGCCACAGCGATCCGGTGGTCATGTCAATATGCTTAGATACGGTATCAGCCATACGCTCTCAATCTCTAACGTGCTATATCGTGCTTATTTGCGCAGACGATGATACTCCTAATCGACTAGTCGTTGGGGGCGTTCTTAAACGACTAGTCATTCAAGAACGTCCCCAATGACTAGGCGGGGAAGGCGTGCGACAATGGTGGGCGTTGTGTTGTTCGCGCTAAGGAGTTGCCATGTTGTTGTGTCCCGTTTGCCATGAGCCACTGGTGGATAACGAGCGCGGTGCTGCATGCGCGGGCGGACACCGGTTTGACCGTGCGTGCGAGGGCTATCTGTACCTACTGCGCTCGTCCAAGAGCGGCGACTCCATGGGCGATCCCAAGTCACAGGCGCGCAGTCGTCGTGACTTTCTGAACCGCGGATACTATGCGCCGTTGCGCGATGCGATGGTTGAGCTGGTGCACGAGCGGGTGTCTGGGCGTGCAGCGTCTGCGAACGGCCCCATGACGCTGCTCGATATTTGCTGCGGCGAGGGCTACTACACCAGTGCCATGGGCGCGGTGCCGGGCGTAGATGCTTACGGTTTTGACCTGGGCAAGGAGATGGTGCGCCTGGCCGCCAAGCGCGGCGATGCGACCTACTTCGTGGCCAACATGAAGGACATCCCCGTGGCCGATGGTGCCTTCGATATGGTGACCGAGCTCTTTGCCCCCTTTAACGAACGCGAGTTTGCCCGCGTGCTGGCGCCGGAGGGTTCGCTCTACACCGTGGTGCCAGGTGCCCGTCATCTCTTTGGGCTCAAGGAGGTGCTCTACGACACGCCGTACCTTAACGATGAGAAGCTGCCGAAGACCACCGAGCTCGAGTTGGTCGGAACGCAGCGGGTGTCTGCGAATATTACGCTTAAGACCCAGGCCGACATCGAGGCGGTGTTCCAGATGACGCCGTACTACTACCGCACGCGCCCTGCCGACAAAGAGCGCCTGGCAAATTTGGACACGCTCCAGACCGACATCGACTTCATCATCGCCGAGTACCGTCACAGCTAACAACTTGCCAAAAAGGGACAGGTTTATTTTGGCAGGTTTTATCTGGCCAAACGTAAAGGGCCGACCGCGGAGATGCGCGATCGGCCCTTTTTAGTTGCTTGGCTGCAGAGGTTATGAGAAGCGAGCGCTTACAGGCGGTCCTTGTTCTCGGCCTTGACGGCGTGTGCCTGCTGAACAAAGAACAGGTCGTACACCACGATGACAAAGGCGCCAAAGTTGATGGCGTCGCCGCCAAACGCGGGAAGCGTGAGCACCGCTTGGGCAAGCGTGGCGACCGCGGCAACAATACCGAGCTTAAACGCGCCGTCCACCTGCGAAGGCTTGTTGGCGCCCTTGATACCGGCGACGCCTGCGGCAAGGTCGACGAGACCCTTGGCGATAAGCACGACCGCTGCGAGCGTGGCGTACGAACCGTACGTGGAATCGAGACCGCCCGTGGCGATACCGACGCCGGCGGTGACGAGGCTGGCGATGCCCAAAACAAAGTAGATGAGAGCAAGGATTTTGAGAGTCTTGCGAGTGAAGCTCATGGCTGGTCCTTTCGATACGAGTACGCCAACTTGGCGCACCCAATGTACTGCACATATGGTGAAGCACATTGTAGTTCAACGCGGCGATGCATGCGTTTGAAAGCGTCTCTTGCCTGCACGGTCCAACCTTTCAAAAAGGAAAGCCAGCTGTAAGGCAAATCGATGGCAGCCCATGTGCGGCGCTGCGATGATGAGGCCGTAACAAGGAGCTGGTCTCAAGGAGGAGTCATGATGTACGGAGTCAAGCAAGTGCGTGAGCCGCGGTCGCTGGGAAGGCGCATGGGCGATTCCGTGATCGCTGCCGTGTGCACGGGATTGATGGCGGTGCTTTGCATTGCGATGCTGTGGGCCATGTCGCATGTGGGACAATAGCGGACGGTTGGGTGCCGATATAAACGGCACTCACGTATTCGTTTTGCTTGTTAAGGAGTACCCATGGGCGTCGTCGATCCCTTTTCTGTTGCTCGGGCCGCGGGGCTTGAGCTGACCGGGACGTTCGAGGGCCTCACGCTCACCGACGGCACGATGGAGCTGCGTGCCGATTTTACTCGCATGCTTCCGCGGCTCCAGCAGGGCCGTCTGCAGCAAGAGCTGCTGGTAAAGGCTGCGCGTGCAAAAGGTATCCAGAGCCCATGGGCGATTGACGCCACGGCAGGCTTTGGCGAGGATTCACTGCTGCTGGCTGCCGCGGGCTTTACCGTCGATCTATATGAACAGGATTGCGTGATCGCGGCGCTCCTCAAGGATGCCTTGGATCGCGCGGCAGATGATCCGGCGCTTGCGGCTGCCGCGTCGCGCATGCGCTTACATGCGGGCGAGGACAGCATTGCCGGCCTTCACCATATAACTGAGCTAATCGAGCAGGGCGAGCTCGCGGCTCCCGACGTGGTGTATCTGGACCCCATGTTTCCCGAGCGCACCAAGAGCGCGGCGGTGAAAAAGAAGTTCCAACTCTTGCATCATCTGGAACAGCCGTGTGCCGATGAGGAGACGCTGGTCGAAGCCGCGCTTGCGGTGCATCCGCGCAAGGTCGTTATCAAGCGGCCGGTGAAGGGGCCACTGCTTGCCGGCGTTAAGCCGAGCTATCAGCTTGCGGGCAAGGCCGTTCGCTACGATGTTTTGGTGCCGCCGCGCCCGTAGCCTGTCGAGCATAGGCGGATGCGCGAGATCATTTCCAAGGGTGCGACGTCAGGTGCCAGCCGCCGCAGTATTTGCATTTGTAGCAGGCCAAACCACGCCGCCCGCGGTTTTCGCAGTCGGCCATAACGGCCTCGGCCTCGGCGCGTGTGTCGTAACGGTTTTTGCGTTCGCACGACTTGTAGCGCCAAGCTTCATCGCGCTCGGCGTTCAGGGCGTCGCGGCGCTCGTCCTCGCGTGCAAACAGGTCGCTCATATCGCCGCCGGTAGCAGCGCCCAAAAACTCGCTTTTGGCCTTTGACCAGGCGGCTCGCTTTTTGCTTCCCATCTGCATCGCGCCCCTCTCCAAACGTTGGTATCATTGCTCAATCAAAGTGATACCAATAAACGTGAGGTCGCCGCGCGATGATCAGAAAAACCCTCGATACCGACATTCCCGCCGTCATGGCTATCTATGACGCGGCCCGCGCCTTTATGCGCGCGCATGGCAACGCCACGCAGTGGCCCGAGGGCACGCCTTCTGCCGAGCAGCTGGCTGCCGATATCGCCGCCGGTGGCAGCTATGTGTGCGAAGTCGACGGCCGCGTGGTGGCGACGTTTGCCTTTTTACCGGGCCCGGACGAGTGCTATGACGTAATTGAGGACGGTCAATGGCGTAGCGACACTCCGTACGCCGTGCTGCACCGTGTGGCATCCGACGGCACCGTGCACGGTATCGCGGCTGCGATGTTTGCCTTTGCCAAGGAGCGTGCCGATCACCTGCGCATCGACACGCATCAGGACAACCTGCCCATGCAGGGCGCGAGTATTAAGGCGGGGTTCGAGCGTGCCGGCGTCGTGCATGTGTCGGACGGCACGCCGCGTGTTGCGTTTGACTGGCTGCGCGAGGCGTAAGAGCAGGGGCACGTGTCAACAATTCGCACGAACGAAAATGGTCCCGGGTGGGGCCATTTTCGTTCGCTGCGCTGATTTGCAAGCCGGCTTTCGCAAGGCGCGAACCTACGAAAATCGCCGCGCGGCAACGCAGGGCGATGAGCTTGGTCGGGGGATAGGGCCCGCTTCGCCCGCCGGCCCGTAAATTGTATCATCCAGTGTGGAGCGTGAACGCCCGTTGCCGCGTGCGATGGGCTTGCAATAAGAGGAGAGCCATGTCGAAGCAAGCGGTCGTTGGAATCTTGGCGCACGTCGATGCCGGCAAGACCACGTTGGCCGAGGTCATGCTGTTCAACGCGGGTCGCATTCGCAAGCGCGGCCGCGTGGACGATGGCGATTCGCATCTGGACACGAACGCGATCGAGCGCGAGCGTGGCATCACGATTTTTTCGTCGCAGGCCGTGCTCGACCACGGTGATACGCACGTCATGCTCGTGGATGCGCCCGGCCACGTCGATTTTTCGGCCGAGGCGGAGCGCACGCTGCGCGCGCTTGACTATGCGATTTTGGTTGTGGGTGCCAACGACGGCGTGCAGGGACACACCGAAACCCTGTGGCGCCTGCTTGCACGTTATGACATCCCGACATTCATCTTCATCAACAAAATCGATTTGGAGAATCCCGGCCGCGATGTTTTGCTAGCACAGCTTGGGCAGCGTCTTTCCGAAGGCTGCCTGGATGCCAACGAACTGCTGGCGGGCGGCTCCGTTCAGGAGGACGCTGCTGCGTTGGACGAGGCGGCGCTCGAGGAGTTTCTTGAGGCGGGTGAGCTTTCCGCCGCAACGCTGTCGCGCATGGTTGCCGAGCGCAAGCTCTTTCCCTGTTTTGCCGGCTCGGCGCTCAAGGACCAAGGCGTGGACGAGCTGCTGAATGGTATATGCGCGCTGATGCGTGAACGGGCATGGCACCCGGAGTTTGCCGCGCGCGTCTATCGTGTCAGCCGCGGGGATCGCGGCGAGCGCTTGGCATGGGTTAAAGTGACCGGCGGCACGCTGCACGCAAAACAGATGATTGGCGGACGTTCCGGTGCCGAGGCATGGGAGCAGAAGGTCGATCAGGTACGCATCTATAACGGCGAAAAGTATGAGCTTGCCCAAGAAGTTGCCGCTGGCGGCATCTGCACCGTGACGGGTCTTGCGCACGTTCGCCCGGGGGACGCCCTGGGCGCGGAGCCCGCGGGCGATACGCCCGTCATTGCGCCGGTCCTCACCTATACGGTGCTTCCGGGCGAACACGATGTCCACGCGGTGTTCAAAGCGCTGACTGAGTTGGCGGACGAAGATCCCATGCTCGGCGTAAGCTGGAACACGCATCTTGAACAAATACATCTGCAGCTCATGGGAGCGGTGCAGCTCGAGGTCGTGCAGCGCGTGCTGGCCGATCGTTTTGGCCTTGCGGTCGAGTTTGAGCCCGGCGGCATCCTCTATAAGGAGACCATTTCGCAGTCGGTCGAGGGCGTGGGCCACTTTGAGCCACTGCGCCACTATGCCGAGGTGCATCTGCGCCTGGAGCCGTTGCCGGCGGGCTCGGGCGTGCAGTTTGGCACCGTGACCTCGACCGACGAGCTCGATCTTAACTGGCAGCGTTTGGCGCTCACCAATGCCATGGAGCGCGATCACCTGGGCGTGCTGACCGGCTCGCCCATCACCGATGTGCGCATTACGCTCACGGGCGGCCGTGCGCATGCCAAGCACACCGAGGGCGGCGATTTTCGCCAGGCCACGTATCGCGCGATTCGCCAGGGGCTCATGCAGGCGCGTGAGGCCGGCGCGGCGGTGCTGTTGGAGCCGTGGTATCGCTTTGAGCTCGAGGTGCCGGGGGAATGCGTGGGCCGGGCACTCTCGGATGCCACGCGCATGGGTGCCGAGTACGAGCCGCCGACGATGGCGGGGGACCGGGCGAAGCTTGTGGGTCGCGTGCCGGCATCCGAGGTGCAGGATTACGCGCTGGAGGTGGCTGCCTACACGAGCGGTCGCGGACATCTGTACCTGGAGTTCGCCGGCTATGCGGCTTGCCATGATGCCGAGCGCGTAATCGAGATGGCCGCCTATGAGCCCGTGGCCGATCTGCCCAACACGCCCGATTCGGTCTTTTGCTCTCACGGCGCCGGCTACACGGTCAAATGGTACGACGTACCCGCCGCGGCGCACGTAAAGGTCGATCCCGCCACCTTCCGCCCCTGGCGGGCAGCAGACGCCGAGTTTTTCGGCCACATGTGACAAAGGGACAGTTCCTTTGTCACATTCAGTTGGTATAACTCGGTATAAGTTGGTATAACTATTAGCAAGGTTTGCCAATCCGAGGAGGCCGACATGAATCCAAATCCCTTTAAGCCCACTGCCGGCAAGCGGCCCCCGGTACTCATCGGTCGCGAGTCGGTTATCGAAGATTTTGAGGAAGGGCTCGATAACGGCGCCGGTGCCCCCGGGAGGCTCATGCTCATTACGGGAAACCGCGGCTGTGGCAAAACGGTTCTCCTACGGGAGCTGCAGCGTCTAGCCAGCGCGCGCGGATGGGCGGTTGTCTCCGATTCCGCCTCGCTTGGCTTATGCGACCGCTTGGCCGACGCGCTTCGCTCGAATAAACCCGTTGTGACGTCAATGGAGCTCGGTCCGTCGTTTGGCCGGATGTCGGTCGAGGCGGCGCGGGCAAAGGGTGAGACGTTGCGGGGGCTGGTCAACGAGCGCCTTAAGAAACTCGGTCCAGGCAAGGGCATATTGTTTGCGATTGACGAGGCGCAATCTGCGTCTATCGAGGAACTGGCGGCTCTTGCCGTTCTCTATCAGCAAGTGCTCGGAGATCAGGATGCCACGGGCTTGCCCGATAGCGACCAGCGCGGTCTTGGGCTGGTTTTTGCCGGCTTGCCCAGTATGGTTGACGATCTGCTCGAAGAGCCGAGTGTGACGTTCTTGCGGCGTGCCCAGCAGCGTACGCTGGGGGCGATTTCTTTGCCCAAAGTGCGCGATTCGTACATCCAGACGGTCAAAGACGCTGGTCTTTACGTTGATGCGGAGACGGCGGACCTTGCGGCGCGCAGGAGCATGGGGCATCCCTATATGGTCCAGCTGGTGGGATATTACATGTGGCGGGCTGTTGTCCGGCGTGGCTCGCAGGTCATTGAAGAACGCGATGTTGAGGCTGGGCACGCGGATGCCATCTCCGAGTTCTATGAAGCAGTGGACGCTCCCTTGTATTACGGGCTGCGCAGTCCACAGCGCCTATTTATCGAGGCCATGGCGGCTGACGGGGGCAAGCCGACGCGCATGGCGGATATCATTGAGCGCTGTGATCGCACTCAGAGCTGGGCGAGTAAATATCGCGCAAGCCTGATTCGCGAGCGCGTCATCGAGGCTGCCGGATACGGCCTCGTCCGGTTTACCGTGCCCATGCTGGGCGCGTACATTCGCGATCGCATTTTATGGCACGAGTAGGGTGATAAAGGTGACGGAACAGAAGATGAGCCCGCAGGCTATCGAGGTGCGTGGCGCGCGCGTCCATAACCTTAAGGACATCGATATCGATATTCCGCTGGGAAAGCTCGTGGGCATTGCCGGCGTGTCGGGTTCGGGCAAGAGTTCGCTGGCGCTGGGGGTTCTTTATGCCGAGGGATCGCGTCGTTACCTGGAGGCACTCAGCACCTATACCCGCCGTCGTCTGACGCAGGCCGAACATGCCCAGGTGGACGAGGTGCTGCACGTGCCGGCGGCGCTCGCATTGCATCAGCGCCCCAGCGTGCCGGGCGTACGCTCGACCTTTGGCACCATGACCGAGCTCAACAATAGCCTGCGCCTGCTCTTTAGCCGTTGTGCCCATCACGTGTGCCCGCACTGCGGGGCACGCGTGGAGCCGAGTCTTAACGTGGCCGCAGGCCTGTCGCTCACGTGTCCGACATGCGGCCGCGAGTTCTACGCGCCGAGTGCCGAGGATTTGGCTTTCAATAGCGGCGGTGCGTGTCCCACCTGCGGCGGCACCGGTGTCATGCGCGAGGTGGACGAAGCGAGCCTGGTGCCCGACGAGTCAAAGACCATCAACGAAGGCGCGGTGCTTCCCTGGGGCACGCTAATGTGGGATCTGATGAAGCAGGTGGCCGGCGAGATGGGCGTGCGCACTGACGTGCCGTTTAACCAGCTCTCGCCTCAAGAACGCGACATCGTGTTCCATGGTCCGGCGGTTAAGAAACACATTCTCTACGTTCCCAAAAACGGCGAGGGCGCTACGCCGCTCGATTTTACCTATTACAACGCCGTCTATACCGTCGAGAATGCGCTCGCCAAGGTTAAGGATGATAAGGGGCTTAAGCGCGTGGCGCGCTTTTTGCGCGAGGGCCCATGCCGCGATTGCGGCGGCACGCGTCTCTCCGAGGCGGCACGCCAGCCCCAGGTGCGCGGTATCAATCTGGCGCAGGCATCGGCCATGACGCTGGGTGAGGCGATTGAGTGGGTGCGCGGGGTGCCTACGTCCTTGCCGGCCGAGATGCAGCCCATGGCAGCGGATATCTGCGATTCGTTTTTGGGCGCGGCCCGTCGTCTGGTCGATCTGGGTCTCGATTATCTTTCGCTCGACCGCGCCGGCGCCACACTCTCCACGGGCGAACGCCAGCGCGTGCAGCTCGCCCGCGTGGTGCGCAACCGATCGACGGGCGTGCTCTATGTGCTGGACGAGCCCTCAATCGGCTTGCATCCTGCCAATGTCGACGGCCTGGTAGGCGTGATGCGCGATCTGGTGGATGACGGCAACACCGTGGTTGTTGTCGACCACGATACGCGCGTACTGGCGGAAGCCGACTATCTGGTCGAGATGGGTCCCGTTGCCGGAGCAGGCGGCGGTAATGTGATTGCCGCGGGCACGGTGGACGAGGTCGAACAATCGCAGGGCAGCCGCATCGCCCCGTTTTTGCGCGCCGAGCCCAAGCGCTTGCGTCCGCAGGTGACTGACGAGGAAATGTTCGACCAGGGGCATATCCGCATGGCTACCGATGCCATCCATACCGTCAAGCCGCTCGAAGTCGATATCCCACGCGGCCGCCTTGTCGCGGTGACGGGCGTTTCGGGTTCGGGCAAGACGACGTTGGTGCTCGAGACGCTCATTCCGGCACTTAAGGCTCAGGCAACTGGCGAGCGCCTGCCAAAACATGTGCGCTGGATCGATGCCGAGGGTATCGTACGCGCCAACCTGATTGACGCCACGCCTATCGGCGCCAACGTGCGCTCGACGGTGGCGACCTATGCCGACATCCATGATGAGCTGCGCCGCGCCTTCGCCCGTACGCCCGAGGCCAAGGCAGCCGGCTACAAGGCGGGTGCCTTTAGCTACAACACCGGCGCCTTGCGCTGCCCTACGTGTGACGGCACGGGCTCGATATCGCTCGACGTACAGTTTTTGCCCGATGTCGAGATCGTCTGCCCGGCATGCCGTGGTTCGCGCTACGCCGAGGCCGCCTCGCATATCCATCGCGAGGGCAAGGACGGGAGCCTGCTTACATTGCCGCAGCTCATGGACATGAGTGTGGACGAGGCCCTCGACGCCACGGTGGGACTCAAGAAGGTTCAGGCGCGCTTGCAGACCTTGCACGACCTGGGCTTGGGCTATCTCACGCTCGGTGAGCCCACGCCGGCGCTCTCGGGCGGCGAGGCGCAGCGTCTTAAGCTTGCGAGTGAGATGGGTCGCGTGCAGGATGATGCCGTGTTTGTGTTTGACGAGCCCACGATCGGCCTGCATCCGCTCGATGTTCAGATGCTGTTGAACGTGTTTGACGGCCTCGTTGCCAAGGGCGCCACGGTTATCGTGATCGAACACGATCTCGACCTTATCTGTAACGCCGATTACGTGATCGACATGGGCCCGGGCGGTGGCGATGCGGGCGGGCAAATCGTCTGTGCCGGTACGCCGGGCGACATCGCAGCCTGCTCTGCAAGCATCACTGGCCGCTACCTATAACCGAATGTGACAAAGGGACAGTTCCTTTGTCACATTCCCGGAAAGCCTGTTTGGCGCAGGGCTTCGTAGAGGAGGATGGCGGCGCTGTTGGAGAGGTTGAGTGCGCTGATGCGGTAGTCGTCCGGGTTGACGAAGTTGCCGCAGATGTCCTGTTGAAGGATAGCCTCGTGGCTGTCCTCGGTATGTCCGAGCGATTCCTCGTGGGCTTCCCAAGCCTCGGCGTTATCGAGCGAGTCGCAATCGCGCAGCATAGGGATGCGCTCGCAGCGCTCGGGCGCCGCGGCGAGCAGTGGCTCGGGAATGCCCGAGCTCTCGCTGCCAAAGACCAAGTAGTCGCCGTCGCGGTAGGTACTCTGCGCATAGGTGCGGCGTGCCTTTTTGGTCAGCAGATGTAGGCGCTCGTCGGCAGGGGAGAGACCGTTGCGTGCAAGGAAATCCTCCCAGCCGGCATAGGTCGTCACGTCCAAGTTTTGCCAGTAGCCCAGGCCGGCGCGACGTACCGTTTTGTCGTCGAGCGAGAAGCCCAGCGGCTCCACCAGATGCAGGCGGGCGCCGGTGACCACGCAGGTACGGCCGATATTGCCCGTATTGGCCGGAATCTCGGGCGCATACAGCACAATGTTGAACATGAATCTCCTTGGCTCAGAACGAAAAACCACCACGAAGAGCACCTTCGTGGTGGTTTGGCGGTTACATAGGCGGAAAAATGCCCGCTTGGATAAACCTAGGCGCGGTGCCAGTCGGTCAGGCAGGCATCGAGGGAGGCGATGAGCGCATCCTTGTCCATGTGACGGCCGATGATGCACAGGCTCGTCATGCGGTCGCCCGTCTCGTCGTCCCAAATCTGCATGATCTCGGGGTTCTCGTCGATGATCTTCTGCTTCTCGCCCTCGGGCGCCGAATCGACAAACAGACCGTTCTCCATCAGGCGCATCTGGTGGCCGGCCTGCTCAAACATGTAGCACATGTCCGGATCGCCGGTCTGCCACAGCGGACCCTTGACGCGGATGACCTCGTCGGGCCACTCCTGCTCAACAAAATTGGTGAACTTCTGCAGGTCAAACGGCTTGCGGCGCGAGTACACAAAGGTCTCGATGTCGTACTCGAGCACCTCGGGGTCGTCGTGCTCCTCGGGATGCTCCATGGCCTCGATCCAGGCGGCAGAGTTGTAGGCGCGCATAAAGTCGAAGCGGTCGGTGTCGAGCAGCTCCTCCATGGGGACCTCGCCGTTTTGGGCCTCGACAATCACGGCCTCCTTCTGCAGGCTGCGCACGATGGCCTTGAGCTCGGCGATCTGCTCAGGGCTCACGGTATCGGTCTTGTTGAGGATCAGCGTGGAGCAGAACTCGATTTGCTGGATGAGCAGGCTTTCGATGTCGTCCTCGTCGATATCCTCGGCCAGCAGGTCGCGACCGCCGTTGAACTCGTCGTACATGCGGGCGCAGTCGACCACGGCCACGATGTTGTCGAGCGCGAGCTTGGGCTCGCCGCCCACCTTGGCCTCGTCGCAGAAGCTCGAGATGGTGTAGGCGATGGGGATAGGCTCGCAAATGCCCGATGCCTCGATGATGATGTAGTCGAAGTTGCCCGAATCGGCGATGCCCTGCAGCTGGTTGGCCAGGTCATCCGAAAGCGTGCAGCAGATGCAGCCGTTGGTGAGCGGGATGAGGTCATCGGTCTCGGAAAGGCCGCCGTCGGCGATAAGGCTGGCGTCGACGTTGATTTCGCCGATATCGTTGACGATCACGGCGGCGCGGATGCCGCCGTCGTTAGCGAGGATGTGGTTGAGCAGCGTGGTCTTGCCGGCACCGAGGTATCCGGTAAGCATGATGATCTTCACGGGTTTGTTGGGCATGTGCCCTCCTTTGTTAGACATGGCTTACAGTTGAATCTTATGCCAAACGCCTGCTCTTATACCCACGAGCCGGCAAATAACACAAGCTACTCCCAGGCTCCCCATACATCGGGGCAATAACCGACGGTGGCCTTTTTGCCGTTGCGCACGATGGGTTCGGCGAGAACCTGCTGGTTCTCGAGCAGCTTGTCAAAGCGCTGGCTGGGGGTGAGGTGCTGGATGAGCGCGAGCGTCTCCTCGTCCTTGGCCTTGGGGTTGAGTAGCTTGTCGATGCCGCCGACCGCCTGCATCACGCTCGTGAGCTCGCCCTTGCTCATCTCCTTTTCCTTAAGGTCAATAAACTGCACCTTAATGCGGCGCTCCTTAAAATAGCGTTGGGCCTTCTTGGTATCAAAGGACTTTTTGGTGCCGAAGATTTGAATATTCATTTATTGTTCCGCCGTTCTAACGAACGGCGGTCACCTCGACGCTGCAAAGCCATCTGATGGGCAATCTGCCTTTCAATCGTCGGGCGCGGGCAAAAGCCCAGCGCCCGCCTCTTTCAAGGCACCTTGCCCCATCAGCTGGCTTTTCGCTGACATTGATAGGACATCGAGGTTACCGCCGCTGGACTTATCGAATGAAGTTGGTCGTTGCGTGATCTGCCTCGGGTGCGTTGATACCGGCGGCCTGTCCTGCCTCGATGCAGCGCAGGAGCCAGGCCATGTTTTTGCCGATGTTTCGCATGGTGGCAAGGCCCTCGGCGTCCCCATCGGCGTCGCCGGGCACGCGGCCAAACACGTTGTTCCAGTAGGTGGAGGCAACTACGGGCATTTGCTTAATGGTGAAGTACTTGTTGAGCACATCGAAGGTGGTCGAGGTGCCGCCGCGACGGGCGACGGCGACCGCGGCGCCGGGTTTGTGCTCAAAGGCATGCCCGCCTGCATAGAAGGCGCGATCGAGGGCCGAAAGGATGCGTCCGCTGGGGTGCGCATAGTAGACGGGTGAGCCAAAGACAAAACCATCTGCCTGCTCGGCGGCAGCGATGAGCTCGTTCACCACGTCGTCGTCAAAGGTGCAGCGACCGCCAAGCTTGCCGCACAGGCCACAACCGATGCAATCGCGAATGGGCTTGGCGCCCAGCTGGAACACCTCGGTATCAATGCCTTCTGCATTAAGTTGCTCGGCGACCTCGGCGAGTGCGCGGGCGGTGTTGCCGTTTGCCTTGGGGCTGCCATTGACCAAAAGAACCTTCATCACAAACTCCCTCTGCTTTTGGTGACTTCTGCAGAGGATTATCGCACGATGGGGGAGGCGGTGCGGGCGCGGTGCTAATCCAGTTTGGTACCTGGCACCTGCACGGCTTTCCCGAGCAACGCTTTAAGCTCGTTCAAAATGGAAACAGGCTGACGGTCGACGCCGTCCAGATGGAGCGTGGCCACGCGAATGGGCGGCTGATATTCAAGCGAGCCGATGAGCACGGGAGAACCCAGGAACCGTTCGATGTCGCTTGCGATCTCATCGATTGCCTCGGGGCCGAGCTCATCGAAGAGTGCCACGAATGTCGGCCCCGTCGAGCGGAACAGGCGGCCCTTGCCGCGCGAACAATCCATGAGGCAGGCGGCGCTTTCGGCGAGCACGCGGTCGCCTGCATCGAATCCAAAGCGGGCATTGACCTCGGCGATATCGTCGACCTTAATGGCAATAAAGCCTGCCTCGTGCGGCACGCGGCGCATCTCTCCAATAGCGTTGACCAGCGCGTGGACATCGCCCAGGCCCGTTACCGAGTCGGTCGTATCCGCTAGGCTTCGGTTGACGATAATGCCCACATACATGCTGGGCTCGGTATCGGTGCCGTCCAAGCGGTAGCCCGTGCAGTCGCAAAGCGCGTATTTTCCGGTGGCATCCATTACGCGATACTGCATGTAGTGGAAGTGCCACGTGCCGTTTATCACCATGTCGAGCTCGGCGCGTACGTTGTCGCGGTCCTCGGGATGAACGCGGGCGAGCCACATGTCGAGTGAGTTAAAAGGGTGCTGGGAAGGCAGGTCAAAATCGCGCACGGCGTTAACCGACCATTGCGATTCTCCCGTATCGAGGTTAAGGATGAACGGATAGCGCGTCTCGGAGCTCATGGAGATCGCTTGGAACACCCGGTCGTTGCAGGGAAGCTGATCGACGATTGGGCGTTGCGGCGCGTCATTGTTTTCCGGTTGCTGTACACGATGCATAAGCTTATAGCGATACATCTTGCGATCGGCATCCATCGTCATCTGGCGACGCGTGTCGCCGGCAAGTGGATCGACGCGCGAGCAGCCAAAGCTAAAGCTGGCGATCATGGGCGCCTTGCCATCTGAGCTCGCCTCGATCAGCCCGGCACGTACCTGCTCCAAGCGCTGCTCGAGTTCAGTCTCGTTTGCGGAGAGCGAGATAAGCACAAACTCGTCTCCACCGATACGGAACAGCATCTCATCGTGCTCCATGGTTTCGGAGAGCGTGCGGCAGATGCTCAGAATATAGCGATTGCCTTCGGCGTGGCCAAACCTATCATTGCAATGCTTGAGATGGTCGATGTCAATATAGGCGCAGGTGAAGGGGTCGCCTTTGCGCCAGAGCTGCTCGACGTGACGGTCGAGTCCGCTGCGGTTGCCCAAGTTGGTGAGCGGATCGATATAGGCGTTGCGCTCAAGCAGCCGGCGCTCTTGTTGCAGGATGGCATGCGTCTTTTGCAGTTGCTCACCAACGGCGCGTAGCTCAGCAGGCAGCGCGGCAACATCGAGTTCGGCAGTCGAGATGCCATTCGCAAGTCGTTGGAGATAGGCAATAATCAATTGCTCACCCAGGCGATATGACTCGTTCATGATGGATAACCTCCTTGGGCGGAACAATGGTTTGTATCATATCCCCAATTCGGTTTGAATTGGGGATATAAGTCAGCTAATGGAGGCAAATTCCCCCTTCGGCGGTGGCGTTTTGCGCGCGAGCGTATCAGTTGTTATTGCCACCATCGAGCAATGCCTCAAAATCCTTCGCCGGCATGGGGCGGTAGTAGAGGAAGCCCTGAGCGTAGCGGGCGCCCATTTGTCGTAGCATGTTCGCCTGTTCATTTGTCTCGACGCCTTCGACCTCGACGGGCAGATGGAGCGACTGCGCCATTTCGAGCATCGATGAAATGATTTGCGTGCTGCGGCCTTGATCGCGATCGGTGGGTACAAAGGCGCGGTCGAGCTTGATGACGTCGACGTTGACGTTCTTGAGCATCGCGAGCGTGGACTGACCGGTGCCAAAATCGTCCATATAGGTCGAGAAGCCGCGGGTGTGCAGGTCGGCCGTCAGTTTGTCCACGGCCTCGGACTCCCCCGTATAAGCCGTCTCGGTGATCTCGATACGCATGAGCTCGGGCGGTAGGTTGTATTGGGCGGCGAGCGCCCCCATATGCTCGGCAACGTCGCAGGCAAGGATATCCACGCGCGACACATTAAGCGAAACCGGAACCACACGAAGTCCTCGATCGATGCGCTTGCGCAGCCACGAGGCGACACCCTGCCAAATGTACTTGTCGAGCGTCACCACAAAGCCACTTTCCTCGAGTGCGGGGATAAACGTTGCGGGCGAAATGAGAGAGCCGTCCTTGTCAATCCAGCGGGTGAGTGCTTCGGCGCCAATAATCTCACCGGTTTCCATATCGACCTGGGGCTGCAAGTGGTAGGTAATACGACCATCTGAGAGCGCGTACTGGAATTCGGTCAGCGTGTGGTGGAACGCGACTTCGCGCTCGTACTCCGCGGGGCAGAAAATGGCAATGCGCTCCTTAAAGTCGTTTTTTGCGCGCCGATTGGTAAACATGGCCTTTGCCTGCGCATCGATGGTGATCTCCTCATTGGAGTCGATGGGGTAAACGCCCATGGACGGCCAAAAACCTACGCCGTCGTTGTGCTTGGCTACAGCCTCGCGCACGCGCGCATAGACACGGTGAACGAAATCGTGCTCAAAGGGTATGAGCAGACAAAAGTCGTCTTGTCCCCAGTATCCCGCGACACCCATGTTGGCGTTCTCGATATCCTTGAGCACCGTGCCCACATCGGCAAGCATACGGTCGCCTTCGGCCTGTCCATACCATTCGTTAAATAGGCGCATGTGGCCCATGTCGACGGTGGCGATACACCAAGCGCCGTCGCGCCTTGCCTTGATGAAGGCATTGGCACGGCGCATAAACTCGCTGGGGCGGTAGAGGCCTGTGAGCATGTCGAGGTGCTCGGCGACGGCGCCTTTGCGTTCCATCTCGGGTATGGGCAGACTGTCGTTGGGAACAAGTCCGCCGGCCGTGCGAAGGCGACGATCGAGTTCGCCCAAAACAGTCGATGCTTGGGAGTCCAGGCGTTCGTAAAAGGTCGGGACGACAAGACAGACGGGAGCAATGGTGTCGCCTGCGATTTGCACAGGAGCGAAAACGGCCTCTTTAAGGTGGCGGGTCAGTTGCTCGAATGCCTCGTGGTCCAGGTCATTGCTGAGCACGACGAACTGGACGCTACGTGAACGGTAGACCCTGCTCCTGCCGCGGGTGATCGACAGCATGCGGCCTGCGTATTCGGCGAGCATGTTGTCGACAGCCTCGGCTCCGTAGAGCTCGTTGAGCTTTGTCGTGCCACGAACGCGCACCGCTATAAGGCCCGTCTCGCAACGGTCGCAACGACAGGCGTCGATGGCATTGACCAACATGCGCTGGGTGCCGAGGCCTGTCGCGGCGTCGACGGTTTCGGCAAGTGAGTGGTTGACGAGCTCGCCAACATAGAGCGAGGGGACATTTTCGTCGCCGTCGATGCGAAACCCGCGAGCACGGCAGAGGACGTAGTCGCCGACGGCATTGCGCACACGATACTGCATGACGCGACGGTGCTTGGTGCCGTTATAGACCTGGTCGATGTCGTTGATGTAGGCCTCAAGGTCATCGGGATGCACGCGCGTTTTCCAGTAATCGCGACAGTTGTCTATGTGCTCCGAGGGAAGGCCAAGATCGCGCAAGGCGCCTTGTGACCAAAGGGTGCGATGTTTGTCCAAGTTCTCGATAAAGAAATAGCGGCCCTCGTTGAGCATCGAAAAGGCGTCGAAAATGCGATCGCTTATTTCGAAGTCGTCGGCGTGGACTTGCGTGATATTGCGTCGATCAAGGTGCATGGCATGACGTAGCTTGTAGTCGTACATGCGATGGTCGGCATCGAGCGTCATGCGATTGGGGGCTTCGCCCAGGGCGGGGTCGGCATACGACACTCCATAGCTAAACGAGCGGGGCATCTCGGAATCGTTGTTTTTGAGCAGGACCGTTCGGCAGTGTTCCAGACGTTCGGCGAGGTCGCCCTCGGTCGCAATCGTAGATAGGATGGCAAACTCGTCGCCGCCTATGCGAAACGCCGCTTCGTCCACTTTCATATACAGCTTGAGATAGAGGCTTACCTGCAAAATATAGCGGTTGCCCTCGTCATGGCCAAAGACGTCGTTGCAGTGCTTGAGATTGTCGATATCGATGTACGCCATGGTAACGGGGGTGTCCTGCTCCCAGAGCTCCTCGAGGGAACGGGCAAAGCCGCCGCGGTTGCCAAGCCCGGTAAGCTGGTCGGTAAAGGCAGTCCTAATCAGATCATCCTGACGCTCGAGAAGGTCGCGAACGGTCTTTTCGAGCGTTTCGGTGTAATTGCTGGCGGTGTCCATGTTGTAAGCGGCTTTCTGAGGTCGGGGCGGATGGCGTCGGGCGAGCTCGTAGTGTACACGCGTCGTTGCTCGGCGCCTTGCGTGTATCCAGGCCCCCGCCTTGCTGCGTTGTTGAGTTACTTTGCCGGCTAATGTTCGCTGTTGATAACAGCTGAGTAGTATAGACAACAGTGCACAATTATATATGGGCGCACATGCTGTGGGCGGCTATTATTCGCCAAACGGCAACGCCTGGGTGCGCATGAAAAATGCGACTGAGTCGATATATGTTGACGGGTATACTTGTCCCGTTTTAAAACGCAGGAACGGAGATGGTCACATGGCACAGCCGGATACGACGCGCACGGTGGGGCTTGCGCTCGAGGGAGGCGGCTACCGCGGTATGTATACGGCGGGCGTGCTCGACGTTTGGATGGAGCGCGGTTTGACCTGCGACCATATGGTGGGTGTCTCGGCGGGCGCGGCGTTTGGCTACAACTTTAAATCGCGCCAGATCGGCCGTGCCATTCGTTACAACAAGGCTTATTGCGCCGACAAGCGCTATGCGAGCGTGACCAGCTGGCTGCGAACCGGCGATATGTTCAATGCCGATTTTGCCTATCACGAGGTGCCTATCGAGCGCGATCCCATCGACTTGGAGGCGTATCGCGCCTGCCCCATGCGATTTACGTGCGTGTGTACCGATATCGAGACGGGCAAGGCCGTCTACCACGATCTACCGTATGGCGACGAGCGCGATATCGAGTGGATCCGGGCGTCGTCTGCCATTCCTGTGGCGACGCGTCCCGTTGCTATTGACGGGCATAAGTATCTGGATGGTGGCGTGGCTGATTCTATTCCCAGCGCATGGCTGTTTGCGCAGGGGTATGACCGCAATATCGTGGTACTCACGCAGCCGGCGGGCTTTGTGAAGCAGCCCAACAGCGTGATGCCCATGCTGCGGCGCGTGTTCCGTCACTATCCGGAGTTTGTTGCAGCGCTTGAGCATCGGCATGAGGTCTACAATGCCACGCTCGATGACCTGGCACGTCGAGAGGCTGCCGGCGAAATCTTTGTGGTGCGGCCGAGCGAATCGGTGAAGGTGCCGTCGCTGTGTCGCGAGCCCGATGAACTTGAGCGCATCTACCAGATTGGTCGCCGCGATGCGGAGGCGACCTTGCCGGCGCTGGAAGCGTATCTGGCGGGGTAAGGGTCGCATGCGGAAAGCGCATCCCGGAATGGAGGCCCAAACTGGGATGCGCTTTCCATTGCTGAAGATATGAGGCTGCGAATCAGCTGTTCGGCCTATGCCTATGCCTGCTGCCAGGTGTCGACAAGCTCCTTGGCTGCGGCATGGGGGTCGTCGGCGCTGCAGACGGCGCTTACCACAAAGAAGCCGTCGACGCCGGTGGCCTTAAGCTGCGGCAAGTCGGCCGTCTTAACGCCGCCGCCCACCACGATGGGCACGGGGCTTGCCGCGTGGAGTGCGGCAAGGTCCTCAAAGCTCTTGGTGATGATAGAGCCGTCGGCCGCGCGTCCGCAGTCGCGCTTGGTCTCGGTCTCGTGGAGCGGGCCGATGCCCAGGTAGTCGACCAGGCTCATGTCGGCGGTCTTGACGTACTCGAGCATCTCCTCGCAACGGGCCGAAAGGCCCACAATGGCATCGGGGCCCAGCAGCTTGCGGCAGACCTCGACGGGAATGTCGCTCTGGCCTACGTGCACGCCATCGACGGCAATGCCCTGCTCGCGCGCGGCAAGCACACAGTCCAGACGGTCATCGATTAACAGGGCGACCTGACCGGTCTTGCCGGCCTGTGCGATTGCCTGCGCGGCGTCGTCGGTCAGCGCAATGATCTCGCGGGCGCTTGCCACCTTGGAGCGCACCTGGATGCAGGTAAAGCCGGCATCGAGCGCCTGGGCCACCACATCGCCCACGGGACGTCCCAGCGTGTTTTCGGGGCCGAGTACCAGATAGGCCGAGATATCAAGGTTGTCGCGGATGCTCATCGTGCTTCCTCCTGCTTTTTGATCTGCGCTTCCATGCGCTCGAGTTTGCCGGTCATGGTGTCGGTAAATCCGGGTCGAATATCGGCTTTGAGCACGACTTCGGTGCGGATGCCCTTGCTCGCCAACACAAAGGTCGCGTCGCGCACGACCTGCATGACCTCGTCCCAGTCGCCCTCGATCTCGGTGAACATCGAGGTGGTGCGGTTGGGAAGGCCGCTCTCGCGAATGACGCGCACGACCTCGGCGACCTCGGCGGACAGCTCGTCGCCGGTGCCGCATGGGGCGATGGCCACGGCGACGAGCGTGTTCATGCCGGCATTGGTTGCGGGTTCGGACATGGCTTATGCCTCCTCGAGCTCGAGTCGGTTGTCGGCAATATCCTGGGCGGTTGCGCGGTAGAGCTCGTCGATAAAGGCGACCTTAAAGCTTGCCGGGGCATCGGCGACGGCGGCGGCACGCGTGCCGGCAACGTTGTAGACGGCGGTGCCGCAGACTGCTGCCGTAAACGGATCGGTAGCACAGGCGTACACGGCCAGCACGCCGCCCTGCGAGCAACCGCAGCCGGTGATCTTGGACATGAGCGGGCTGCCGCCGTGGGATTTGGCCACGGTCGTGCCGTCGGTAATCAGGTCGACTTCGCCCGAGACCACAACGGCGCCGCCGGTGTAGCGAGCGAGCGCCACGGCGGCATCGCGGGCGGCGTCGACCGTGTCGGTGGTATCGACACCACGTACGCGGCTCAGATCGGCCGACTCGCCCTCAAGACCCCACAGGCCGGAGAGTGCGATGATCTCGGAGGCGTTGCCGCGTACGATGGCGGGCTTGTACTGCTTGAGCTCGTTTACCAGCTGGGTGCGCAGACTACCGATGCCCAGACCCACCGGATCGAGCACCCAGGGCTTGCCGGCGTCGTGTGCCGCCTTGGCCGCGCGGGGAATCGTCTGCTCGTAGATGGGGAAGAGCGTGCCAATGTTGAGATAGATGGCGCCGCCGCCGGCAACGAGCGCCTCGCCCTCGTCGGGCAGATAGACCATGGCGGCCGAACCGCCCACGGCGAGCTGCGCGTTGGCGACAAAGTCGATCGTCACCGTGTTGGTGATGGAGCCGGCCATCGGATTGGTGGCTCGAATCTCCTCTACGGCCTTGACCATATGTTGCTTAAGCTGTTCCGAATCAATCACTGCACATGCCTCCTTGGCATAGAAAAGGGGCGCTGTGCATAGACAGCGCCCCTGTAAAGGCGGCATGCTCCCTACGCCAGCATTAACTGACAGGTTCAAAGGATTGGGCCCTATGCCCTCTCAGCCTTGTGGTTTGCACCGCCGGCACTCCCGCATCGAATCTGTTGTTCCCTATACTAGCGCACCTGCCAATATGGGACAGGTTTATTTTGGCAGGTGGCAACAGGGGCGCTGCATTTTCCCAGATAAAACCTGCCAAGATAAACCTGTCCCTTATTGGCAGGTCGGTACAATAGATGGGATTAAGAATGACCGAGGGGACTCTATGATCAAACTTGTGCTGACCGATATGGACGATACACTGATTCCAGCCGGGCATGACGGCGCCAGCGACTACGCCATTGAGGGTATTCATGCCATGCAGGCGGCGGGTTTGCACTTTGGGCCGGTTTCGGGTCGTCAGCCGTCCGCGATGGGCTGGATGTTCAAAAACCGTTCCGGGTGTTATTCGACCGGTGCGTTCTGTAACGGCCAGGTGATGTTTGTTGACGGCGAAGTAGTCGCCTCGCGCGCAATCGACAACGATGCTCTGATGCGTTTGGCCGACTATCTGGAGCAAGAGACCGACGATACATTTCTAAAAGTCTACAGCCTGGGCGATGACTTTTGGGGCAACGATGCCCATTGTGTGACGAGTGACCCCGAGCGCGTTCGTCGCGCCATGGAGTCGGGCGGCAACGCGTGGCTCAAAGGCGAAGAGGCCCCATGTCGTCCCGTCGTCGATGACGCGTCGGTGTTTAAGGCGAATATCTGGAGTGCCCGTTCGCGTGAGGAGCTCGCGGAGCTACGTGAGCGCGTTGCCGCTGAGGTGCCGGAACTCTCGCTTGTGTTTCCCAACAACCGAGTGCGCCTGTTCGACATCCTTCCGGCTGGTTGGGACAAGGGCTGCGCTGCGCTGGAGCTGGCGCGCGCTTTGGGCCTGACGCCCGACGAGGTGGCCGTATTCGGCGATTCTGATAACGATTTGCCCATGATCGATGCCGTTCCTAACTCCGTTGCAGTCGCCAATGCCAACGAGGCCGTCACGGCTGCCGCACGCTGGCATATTGGCGCTGCGGCAGATGATGCGGTTGCCGGGGCTCTGCATCAGATTGCCGCCTGCGCCGCGACGGGGGAGATGCCGTCGTTTATGCGTCAAATGGACGCGGCAGGTTTTGGCGTCACGAACGTCTAGGGAGAAGGCTATGAAGCTTCAGCAGCTCAGATATGTTGTTAAGGTTGCCGAATGCGGTAGCATCACCGAGGCCTCGCGCCGGCTCTTTGTGTCGCAGCCCTCGATTACCGCGTCGATTCGCGATCTCGAAAACGAGATGGGTGTGCATATCTTTGAGCGCACCAACAAGGGCGTCATTGTGTCCGAGGAAGGCGAGACCTTCTTGGGCTACGCGCGCCAGGTGCTCGACCAGGCCGACCTGCTCGAGGGCAAGTACAAAGGCACGTCCGAGCAGGTGCCGCACTTTAGTGTGAGCTGCCAGCATTATTCCTTTGCCGTTAATGCGTTTGTCGATGTGATCCGCGAGTTCGATGCCGCGCGCTACGACTTTACCCTGCGCGAGGAGCAGACCCACGAAATTATCGAGGACGTCGCGCATATGAAAAGCGAACTCGGCATCCTGTATCTGTCGGAGCACAATCGCGAGGTCATCGAGCGCATGCTTGCCGCCAACGAGCTCGTGTTCGAAGGGCTCTTCTGCGCCACGCCGCATGTCTTCGTCTGCGCCGACCATCCGCTGGCGGGCCGCTCCAGCGTGACGCTCGAGGATCTGGAAGACTACCCGTTCCTGTCCTACGAGCAGGGCAGCTACAACTCGTTTTACTATTCCGAGGAGCTGACCTCGACGTTCGAGCGTCGCAAAAATATCCGCGTGCGCGACCGTGCGACGTTGTTCAATTTGGCCATGGGCCTCAACGGCTACACGGTATGCTCGGGCGTGATCAGCCACGAGCTCAACGGCCCCGGCATTATCTCGATTCCGCTCGACGTGGACGAGTACATGGAGATTGGCATCATCACGCGCAAGAACACGACGCTCACGCGCTACGGTCGGGCCTATATCGACGCGATTCGTCAGCATATCTAGGCTGCTGTGCTCCGCACGGTTCAAGTCTCTTTATGACAGTCCAGACTGATATAGGAAGCATCTATATCAAACTGTTATAAACGTATATTTTACGATGACCATATGAGCGCTCATACTCTGTCCCAGTAAAGCAACCAATGCAAAGGGAGATATCTATGAGCACTTCGATTCAACCGAACGCGCCGTTTCGTGCCGATATCGTCGGCAGTTTTCTTCGTCCGCAGGCTGTAAAGGATGCCCGTGCCGCCTATGTCGCGGGTAAACTCGACGCTTCCGGCCTTAAGGCCGTCGAGGACGAGGCCATCCGCGACTTAGTGGCCAAGCAGAAGGCCGCCGGCCTGCAGGTGATCACCGATGGCGAGTTCCGCCGCAGCTACTGGCACCTCGATTTTATGTGGGGCCTTAACGGCATTGAGCGCCGCACCTCACGCACGGGTTATATGTTCCATGACGAGGAGACGACGGCCGACACCGCCGTGGTTACCGGTCCCATTAGCGGCGAGAACCACCCGTTCGTCGAGCATTTTAAGTTTGTCAAGGCGCTTGAGGGGGAGGGCCAGGTCGCGCGTCAAACCATTCCGGCGCCGATCCAGACGTTCTCGGAGGTTACGCTCGACCGCTGCGATGGACAGCAGGAGAGTCTGCGCGCCGTCTACAAGACCGATGAGGAACTTGCCGACGCCATTGCAGCCGCTTATCGCACGGTGATCGCCGACCTGTATGCCGCGGGCTGCCGCAACATCCAATTTGATGACTGCACCTGGGGCATCTATTGCGATACGGACTTTGTGTCCAAGACTGGCATGAGCCCGGTTGACCTGCAAAAGGTGAGCGAGCTGGGCGTGGCGCTCAACAATGCTGCCATCGCGGGCAAGCCCGACGATCTGGTTATCAACACGCATGTGTGCCGCGGCAACTATCACTCCACGTATGCCTTCGAGGGTGGTTACGATCCCATTGCGCCGTACCTGTTCGCACATGAGAACGTCGACGCGTTCTACCTTGAGTTCGATACGCCACGCGCCGGTGGCTTTGAGCCGCTTAAGTACGTTGCTCCCGGCAAGAAGGTCGTGCTGGGCCTGGTGACCACCAAGGCGGCTGAGCTTGAGGACGAGGACGTTATCGTCGAACGTATCCAAGAGGCCGCAAAGTATGTGCCGCTCGAGAACCTGTACCTGTCGCCCCAGTGCGGCTTTGCCAGCTGCGAGATTGGCAACAAACTGACCGAGGACGAACAGTGGGCAAAGATCGCGTTGGTCAAGCGCATTGCCGAGCGCGTTTGGAAGTAACGCTACCGCTTGCAGGTGACGGCGCGTGCGAGACATGGCGTATCACGTACAATGGTTCGGATCGTATCGTTCGGGCAGGTTATCCGATATGCCTGATCGCCCTTCCATTATGAAAGGACTTCCATGTCCCAATCCTCGACGCCCGCCGTCACCGATGCCATCTACGATGCATCATCGCTCGGCCGCCCGCGCATGTTCGTGTTGGGTTTGCAACACATGTTTGCGATGTTCGGAGCCACGGTGCTCGTGCCCGTGCTCACCGGCCTTTCCGTTTCGGCGACGCTTCTGTTCGCCGGCATCGGCACGCTGCTGTTTCATTTTCTATCGCGCGGTAAGGTGCCCGCGTTTCTGGGCTCGTCGTTTGCCTTTATCGCGGGTTATGCCGCCATTGCACCCAACGGCGAGGCCGAGCTTTTGCCCTACGCCTGCCTGGGCGTTGCCTGCGCCGGCCTGCTCTATCCGGTGCTTGCGGCCCTGTTCCGCGCCTTTGGCGCCAAGCGCGTCATGCGCTTCTTTCCGCCGGTGGTGACCGGCCCCATCGTCATTTCCATCGGCCTGATCCTGTCGAGCTCTGCCATTGCCAACTGCCAGACCAACTGGCTTGTCGCCGTTATCGCTGTGGCCGTGATCATCATCTGCAACATCTGGGGCCGCGGCATGGTCAAGATCGTGCCGATTTTGCTGGGCGTTGTGGTGAGCTATGCCGTTGCGGCCGCGTTGGGCGAGGTCGACTTCTCTGGCGTCGCAGCCGCCCCCTGGGTCGGTCTGCCCATCGTGTGGGACAACACCGTGTTTGCGCTCTTTGGCCCGCAGTTCGATAGCGGCCTTGCCACGACGGCCATCATCACCATCATGCCGCTGGCCTTTGCGACCATGATTGAGCACATTGGCGATATCTCCGCCATTGGCTCTACCTGCGAACGCAATTACATTGCCGATCCCGGTCTGCACCGTACCCTACTCGGCGATGGCCTGGCGACCATCTTGGCGTCGCTCTTTGGCGCTCCGGCCAACACCACGTATGGCGAGAACACCGGCGTGCTTGCGCTTACGCGTGTGTTCGACCCGCGTGTGATTCGCATTGCCGCCTGCTGCGCCATTGTGCTTTCGTTCTGCCCCAAGTTTGCTGCGGTGATTGCCGCCATGCCGGCGTGCGTTATCGGCGGTGTGTCGCTCGTGCTCTACGGCATGATCAGCGCCGTTGGCGTGCGTAACCTCATCGAGAATCAGGTTGATTTCCAGAACAACCGCAACGTGCTGGTGGCGGCTCTGGTGCTCGTGCTTTCGCTCGGCATTGCCTACAGTACCGCCGGTGCCATTGTGCTGGAGCTGGGCGGCGTGACGATTTCGCTTTCGGGCCTTGCCGTGGGCTCGCTGGTGGGCATTGTGCTCAACGCCATCCTGCCCGGTAATGACTTTGAGTTCGATACTTCCGAGCTTGAGGAGACTGCTGAATAGTAGCTGCGTTCAGCCAAATTAAAAATGGCGTCCATGCGTATGTACGCGTGGACGCCATTTTTAATGCGTCAGTATCCAGTGGATGCCGCGCGCCATGCGCAGGTCAGTTTGGGCAAAGTGATTGCCGGGGTTGAGCTCCAGCGTTGTTGGAATGTCACGCTCGATAAACAGCTCTTCCATCGCACGCGTATCGTCGAGTACGTGCCGCATCATGCGGTTGGGCGTCTTGGTTTCCTTTTTACCGAGCGACAGATAGGCGGCGTCGGGCGTGGCTGTCATCGTGCGCTCGCGCGCGTAGTCGATAAAGCCGGGGAACCACAGCGACCCCGATGCACTTGCCGCGCGCTCAAAGACATCTGTTTGCCAAAGTGCCCACAGTGAAAAAAGACCCGCCAACGAGTAGCCGGCAATGCCGCGCCAGGTGGGCGGGCAGGGAAGTGATGATTCGGCCTCTGGGATTATCTGATTCAGCAGCTCATCGAGAAACTCAGACGCCTGTCCGCCAAAGGGCTCGGCATCTCGTATAGTTCCGTCGCATTCCCAGGGGCTCAGCTCGCGATTCCAATCGAGTCCTCCAATGGCGGCAAGGGTGAAGGGCGGGCAGTCGAGCTCTCGGCAGCGCTCGTAGACTTCACTACCGTCGCCCATAACCACGGGAAGGTAGATGACGGGCGCGCCTTCCACACACTCTGAATAAACGGTTATCTGCTTATGATGCGCTTCCAAGGCAGGCTTCTCTCGGTGTTGTGATATTGACAGCCTCAATTGTCGCACGCTGGCGCGGGGGCAGACGCTAAAAGAAAGGCGCGGAGCCGCTCGATGCGACTCCGCGCCTTGTTGTTTTGCTTCGGCAGACTATGCCGTTACGCTACGAAGAAGTAGACGAGGAAGGCAAGGGCTGCGATCCACATGAGCGGCTTGATCTTGGAGGCCTCGCCCTTAAAGAGCGCGACGATCACGTAGGCGATAAAGCCCAGGCCAATGCCGGCAGAGATGGAGTAGGTGAAGGGCACGCCGGCGACAATCATGAACGCCGGGAAACCCTGCGACACGTCGGACCAGTCGATCTCGGAGGCCTCGCTCATCATGAGGTAGCCAACGTAGACCAGAGCACCGCAGGTGGCGGCGCTGGAAACGATGGTGACGATAGGGGAGAAGAACGCGGCGAGAATGAACAGCACGCCGGTGGTGACGGAGGTGAGGCCCGTGCGGCCACCGTCGGCAGCGCCAGAGGTGGACTCGACGAAGGTGGTGATGGAGGAGACGCCCATAAAGCCACCGGCAGCAGCGGCCACGGAGTCGACGACCAGGATGGGACGGATGTCCTCGACATTGCCGTCCTCGGTCAAGAACTCGCCCTGCTTGGCGACGGCCATCGCGGTGCCCATGGTGTCGAAGAAGTCACTCATGAGCAGCGAGAAGGCAACGACGAGCAGCATCGGGTCGGTCAGAACCTTCACGATGGCCATGTTGCCATCGGCGGTGCTGGCAAACGGGGCGCCAAAGGTCGAGAAGTCGAGCGGTGCGATGAGGCCCTCGGGCGCATGGGTGACGCCCAGCGGGATACCGGCGATAACGGCGACGATGATGCCGATGAGCAGCGAGCCCGGCACGTTGCGGGAAGCCAAGGCAACCGTCACGACGATGGAGATGATGCCGACGATAAAGGTGGGGGAGGCGATGTCGCCCAGGCCGACGAGCGTACCGGCGCCAGCGGTGATGATGCCGGCGTCGCACAGGCCGATCATGGCGATAAACAGGCCCAGACCCACCGAGATGGCGTGGCGCAGGACCACGGGGATGGCGTCCATGATGGCCTCGCGCAGGCCGCAAAGGACGAGCAGCAAGATGACGATACCTTCGAGGAAGATAACGCTCATGGCCACGTGCCAGTCGCCGCCGCACATGGTGGTGGCGATGCCCGCGATCATGGCGTTGATGCCCAAACCCGACGCGCAGGCGAGCGGGCGGTTTGCGAAGATGCCCATGCAGATGGTCATGATGCCGGCGCCCAGGCAGGTGGCGCAGGCGAGCGCTCCCGCATTGATGCCGGCGCCCGAGAGCACCGCGGGGTTGACGGCGATGATGTAGGCCATCGCCAGGAATGTTGTCAGTCCAGCGCGGAGTTCGGTCCCGATTGTGGACTTGCGCTCGCTGACGTGAAAAAGTTCGTCCATGCATACCCTTTCCTTGTTCGACCCCGAGTTTAGGCCGATTGACACGAACTCACTCACTATATCGCCTTTACAACTTTGCTGTTCCTCACGTGTTGATGTTCGGCGCTTTGTAGCGGACGGACGGTATTTTCCGTATGAAAATGTGTGGGTACCGTATACTTAAGCAGTTACAACGACCCCTATGGAGGAACGTATGATTAAAGAGCTCTGCCGCGACGAGGCCATCCTGTCTCAGCGTTGCGAGGTTGCGACTGTCGAGGACGAGTCGGTCGCTCAGGATCTGATTGATACCATCAAGTCGCTCGATGATGCCGGCTGCTTGGCCGCCAACCAGATCGGCGTCACCAAGAAGGTCTGCGTCTATCTGGACGACGCCGGTGAGCCCCACGTGCTTTACAACCCCCGTCTGGTGTTTGGCCTGGGCGCCAGCAAGATGGAGGAGAGCTGCCTGACGCACGAGGAGGTCACCAAGTCCACGCGCTACATCAAGTGCAAGGTTGCCTTTGACCAGATCGTCGACGGCAAGATGAAGGAGTGCCGCCGCGACTACGCGGGCTTTGAGGCGCAGATGATCCAGCATATGATCGATCACTGTCAAGGCAAACTTGTCTAGGGTGACTACAGCACCGCACTTCGTCTCTTTTGGCCCGGACGTGACATTGTTGTCATGTCCGGGCCTTTGTGTTTAGCACCTTTTTGTTTGGAGACAATGAACTTAGCAAGAACGTAAAGCTAGGAGGCGCCATGTGCACGAGCATTCGATTTACCGATAATTCTGGCCACATGTATCTGGGCCGCAACCTCGACTGGAGCTTTGACTACGGCCAACAGGTTCGCGTGATGCCGCGCGGGTTTCACATTCCGTATTCGTTTATCGACGACGCGACAGCGGCACACGCGGTGATCGGTATGTGCATCGATTACAAGAACTATCCCATGTTTTTCGATTGCGGTAACGATGCGGGTCTGGCTGTGGCGGGGCTCAACTTTCCCGGCTATGCCGAGTATGCCGATGACCCTGTCGACGGCAAGACCAATATCGCGGCCTATGAGTTTCCCCTGTGGGTGGCAGCGACGTTCTCGACGGTCGATGAGGTCGAGGCCGCGCTGCGCGACACGGTGATTGTCGCCAAATCTGCCGGAGAGGGACTGGGCGTGTCACTGCTCCATTGGATTATCGGCGACAGCCAGCGCAGCATCGTGGTCGAGATGATGGCTGACGGCCTGCATGTATACGACGATCCGGTCGACACCCTTGCCAACCAGCCCACCTTCCCGTGGCACATGGAAAACCTCCGCACCTATATCACCGCCACAAGCGATTTTCCGCAGACGGCGACATGGCGTGGCGCCGAGCTCAAGCCCTATGGCGCGGGTGCCGGCATGCGCGGTATTCCGGGTGACTGCTATTCGCCGAGCCGTTTTGTAAAGGCGGCGTACCTCAATGCCAATTACCCGCAAAAGGAGAGCGAGACCGAAAACGTCGTCCGCATGTTCCGTTCACTCGAGGGCGTGGTGATGATCGAGGGAGCGTCCAGGATGGGCGATGGCAAGTTCGAGAAGACTATCTATACCGGATGCTTTAGCGCGCGCACGGGCAATTATTACTACGCGATGTATGGGGATCCGTCGATTCGCTACGTGAGCCTGATGGATGCCGAGGGCGCGAGCCCCGATAGGCTCGTGGTTCCCGAGCCGCGTCGTTCGTAGCCGTTAGCTTTACCGCAATGCAAAGCGGCCCTGCGTCTCTCGTGAGGCGCAGGGCCGCTGTCGTTGATTTATGGCGCCGCTAGAAGTTGGCGTCGTTGAGTTGTTCGTTCTCGAGGCCGTCGAGCTGTTGCTGTTCGGGCGTATCGGCGACGCTCTCGAGCAACTCGGTGGGATCGACGTTCATGTCCTTACCGGCTTCGTTGCCGTTGACCAAGTCGTCCGAGAAGATGTCGACTTCCATTTCCTCGGCCTCTTCGATCTGAACCTCGAGCGGCACCTGGGTGCGCACGAGCTTAACGGCCGGGCGCATGCGGGCAAACAGCGGTACGTACTCAATGATGATGGCCGAGTTCTCGAGACCGTACCAGCGTGCCGGGCTTCCGCAGGCGCGGCGGACGGCGTACTTGATGGCCATCACGCGGTGGTCATTGCGGTTGATGTCCGTTTCGGGGGCAAGCATCTTGCGCAGCATGCAAAAGCGGAAGTCACCTACGTTGCCGCGCGTCTCGTAGATGGAGTAGGTGTGATGTTGCGGCGGCAGCTCGCCCGATGCCATCAAGTCGCCGACGATCTGACGCAGATAGGCGTTGATGCGCTGGTTGACCTTAAAGCCCAGGTCCAAGCGCACGCGGAACAAAAAATCCGTGCCAAAGGTCTCGACGGAATACTCGTGCGTATAGGGCTCATCGGTAACGTGCACGTTGATGAACCAGTATGCCTTGGCGCGCTTGGGATGTTTGTCCAAGATGGAATAGAGCACGTCGCGGTCGAGTGTGAGCGGATCGGGGCTGTTGGTGAGGAACACCAGATTGTCGGCGAGCACGGGGTAGGTCTCGTCGTTGCGCAGGCGGTTGAGCTGATCGATGTACTTGGAGACGGGCAGCAGAATCGTCTGCGTGCGCTCGATGGCGGTACCGCGACGCCACACGTACATAAGGCCAAACAGCAGCGAGGCCAAGAAGATCATCACATAGCCGCCGTCAAAGAACATAGTGAGGCACGAGGCAAAGAAGCAGAGCTCGATGGCGCCAAAAAGCAGGGCGAAGACGCAGGCGCCCAGCTTGTGCTTGAGAATGCCGACGATATAGCTCGTCAAAAGCGTCGTGGTCATAAGCATGGTCACGGTAATGGCGAGGCCATAGGCGCTCTCCATGCGCTCGGAGTTCTGGAACAGCAGCACGATGAAGATGCAGCCGACCCACATGATGTTGTTGACGAGTGGAATATAAAGCTGGCCCTTGGTGTCGCTGGGGTAGTGGATGCGCAGGTGCGGCATAAGGTTGAGGCGCGTTGCCTCCGAAACCAACGAGAACGAGCCGGTAATGAGCGCCTGTGAGGCGATGATGGCCGCCACGGCCGAAAGCACGATGGCAAAGGGGCGCAGGGGCTCGGGAAGCATCATATAGAACGGGTTGACGATATCCATCGCGAGCATCTGGGGGTTGGAGTTATTGGCGAGCAGCCAAGCGCCTTGACCCAGATAGTTGAGGATAAGGGCCGCCTTAACAAACGGCCAGGATACATAGATGTTGGCCTTGCCAACGTGACCCATGTCCGAGTAGAGGGCCTCGGCGCCGGTCGTCGACAGGAAGACAAAGCCGAGCACCATGATGCCCGAGTGGTTGATGGGCGAGAACAGAAACATGACGCCGCGGATGGGATTGAGCGCGCGCAGGATGGACAGGTTACCGAGCATGTTGAACAGGCCGGCGCCTGCCAGGAACAGGAACCACAGCGTCATGAGCGGGCCGAACAGCTTACCGATCGACGAGGTACCAGCGCGCTGCATGGCAAATAGGCCGCAGATAATGATGATGGTAATAATGATGACGTTGGTTTGCCCGTCACCCAATAGCGCGTGGCCCCACTCGATGGTGCGCAGGCCCTCAATGGCTGTAGTGACCGTGACCGCGGGGGTGAGGATGCCGTCGGCGAGCAGCGCCGCGCCGCCGATCATGGCGGGGAGAATCAGCCACGGCGCTACCTTGCGCACGAGACTGAACAGGGCGAAGATGCCGCCTTCGTTGTGGTTGTCGGCCTTCATGGCGATTACCACGTACTTGACCGTGGTCACGAGCGTCATGGTCCAGATGACGAGTGAAAGCGCGCCCAGGATCATGTCCTCGCTGACGGTACCGATGCCGCCGTTGTTGGCGACGATTGATTTCATGGTGTACATGGGGCTCGTGCCGATGTCGCCATAGACGACGCCGAGCGTTACGAGCAGCATGCCAGCGGAGAGGGGGATGGCTCCGTGCCCGCCTTGCCCGCGCTGGTCTTGGAGGCTTGCCTCCAGTTTATTGTGTGCCACGAGGACTCCCTTAGACATCCGGTTATCTGTCTAGGACAAAAAACTTTATGCCGTCTTTATACATACAAGAGCAGTTTGGCACATCTGGTTATTTTAGACAATAATCCTCAGCTGGGGATTATTTATCTACGCAGGTAGCATTTCAAAGCAGGGGCTTTTAAGCACGTGCTGTCTGGGCGATGCCAGCCTTGGCGTTTGCGCGTTTGCCGGCGAGTTCGCAAAAAATCGCGCCGCCGATGATAAGCGCGGCGCCCATCAGGCGGACTGGTGTTATGGCTTCACCCAAAAGGGCGGCCGAGAACACGACCGCCGAAAGCGGCTCGAGGTAGCCGACGACGGCGACGGTCTGGACGGGCAGCTTGGCGACGGCGCTAAAGTAGAGCAGGCAACCAATGCCGGTGTTGACGACGCCGAGCATAGCGACGGCGCGCCAATCAATACTGGCGACGACGCCGGCGGACAGGAATGAGGGAGCGCCCTGCGTGATGAGCGTGAGGAACAGCGCGGTCACAAAGGCGGCGCTCACCTGGAGCGTGGAGTTTTCGAGGCCTTCGATGTGTGGCGCACCCTTGCTGGCGATGACCATCAGCGCATAGCAAAATGCCGAGGCGATGCCGCAGACGATACCCGCAATGGGCATGCTGCCGCCCAGACCTTGCGCTGCAATGAGAAAAGCGCCGCAGGCGACGGCGATAAAGCCGGCGATTTTGCCGCCGGTCAGTTTTTCGCCAAAGATAAACGGGGAGAGCGCCATGACAATGATGGGGCCGCAGTAGTACAGCAGCGAGGATACGCCGACGCCGATCGTCTGGTAGGCGCGGAACAGAAAAATCCAGCTGGCGCCCAGCGCAGCTCCCGAGAGGAGGAGGGCCGCGGCTTCGCGGGGACGAGATGGCGCCTGCAACTTATGGTGTTGGGTAGTGGCGAGGATGGTTATAAGCGAGAGGGCTCCCAGAAACGTGCGCAGCAGCACGATATCGGAGCTCGGCAGTGCGATAGCTGCGGCGATGATGCCGTTAGAGCCAAACAACAGTAATGCTGCTAAGTATGTAAACAGTCCGTTGTTCGTGCGCTGACATCCCCTCTATATCCGAACATGTTCACTATGGGTGAACTGGCTTTAGAAGAAAAGCGAATATAATGCATGGAAAACATGACAAAAACTCATGCAAGGGTGGGGACGTGCCGTGGAGACCAATATCCAAAAGATGCAGGTGCTGCTGGAGACGGTGCGCGCCGGAAGCTTTACGCGTGCTGCCGAGCGCCTGAGCTATTCGCAGTCGGGCGTGAGCCGTATGGTGGCCGATCTTGAGGCCGACTGGGGTTTTAAGGTGCTCGACCGCAGTCGCGAGGGCGTGGCTCTTTCTGCCGACGGGCGGCAGGTCATGCCGGCTGTCGAGGCGCTCTGCGAGGAATTCACTCGCTTGCAGCGACGGGTGGATGAGATGCGTGGACTCATGCGCGGCAAAATCTGCATCGGTACGTTTTCGAGTGTGGCGACCCACGTGCTGCCGCCGGTGATTGCGCGCTTTCGCGCCGATCATCCGGACGTCGATTATGAGTTGCTGATGGGCGATTACTCAGAGATTGAACAATGGGTGGCGGAAGGTCGCTGCGACCTGGGCTTTATTCCGCGCGAGCCACGCGGCGCCGGCATGGCGTCGCGACCGTTGGTGCAAGACGAGCTGATGGCCGTGGTGCCAGCGGACTCCTCGCTTGCCACCGCGGAGGTCGTTTCCCTTGCCGATTTGGCCAACGAGCAGTTTATCCTGCTGGAACGCGGTAGCGACGACGAGATTACGCCGCTGTTTCGCCGCGCGGGCCTGGCGGTGCGCTCTAAGCTGTCGACCTGGGATGACTATGCGATTATGGCTATGGTCGAGGACGGCCTGGGCGTTAGCATTCTTCCCGCGCTCATCTTGCGTCGCTGTCAGTTCGATGTTGCCGTGCGTCCGCTCGAGGGACATCCTCATCGGC
Source organism: uncultured Collinsella sp. (assembly GCA_900544845.1). GTDB lineage: Bacteria > Actinomycetota > Coriobacteriia > Coriobacteriales > Coriobacteriaceae > Collinsella. The sequence continues at coordinate 43,573 of UQWV01000005.1, forward strand.
AGATCAATGCGATATATCGAACGGCCGATGTTTCGCTTGCCGCCGTCCGTTTCCTCGAATACCTCTAAACGTGTGCGCGTCATTGCCCACTTTGGGCAAATCTCAGAGTCTGGTGCATTTTCTTATGAAATTGAACTTTCGAATGAGGTGCCGCGTTATACTGCTGCCTAAATTGAACCTTGGTTCAATTCGTATTCTATAAATTGAACTTTGCCAGCAAGGAGGTTCTAGTGGCCCAAGAGACGTTTAGCGATCGCCTGCGACAGACTATGTCCGATCGCGACGTTCGCCAGTCGGACGTAATCCGCGCATCGGAGATGCTCGGCAAAAAACTCGGCAAGAGTCAGATGAGCCAATATGTGAGCGGCAAGACGATCCCGCGGCGCGATGCGGCTGAGCTGCTCGCCCGTATTTTGGAGGTCGATGTTACCTGGCTGCTTGCCGGCGACGCCGATCAAGGCGAGGCATCATCACCCCGCAACGATTCCAAGCCCGAACCCCATCCCTCAGCTCAAATTGCAAGGAGCACCACCATGCGTACTTTTTCTAAATCCACCAAGCTCGATAACGTCCTGTATGACGTGCGCGGTCCCGTCGTCGACGAGGCTGCCCGTATGGAGGACGAGGGCGAGCGCATCCTCAAGCTCAATATCGGCAACCCGGCGCCCTTCGGTTTCCGCACGCCCGACGAGGTTATCAAGGACATGCGCCAGCAGCTGCCCGACTGCGAAGGCTATTCCAACTCGCGCGGCTTGTTCTCCGCGCGCAAGGCGATCATGCAGTATTCGCAGATCAAGGGCCTGCCCAACGTTCAGATGGAGCATATCTACACGGGCAACGGCGTGTCCGAGCTCATTCAGCTTTCGATGAACGCGCTGCTCGACAATGGCGACGAGATTCTGATCCCCAGCCCTGACTATCCGCTCTGGACGGCGTGCGCAACCCTTGCCGGCGGTCATCCCGTACATTATTTGTGTGATGAGCAGGCGGATTGGTATCCCGACCTGGAGGATATGGAGTCCAAGATCACGAGCGCGACCAAAGCCCTCGTCATCATCAACCCTAACAACCCCACGGGTTCCGTCTATCCGCGTGAGGTGCTCGAGGGCATCGTTGAGGTTGCGCGCAGGCACCAGCTCATGATTTTTGCAGACGAGATTTACGACCGCCTGTGCATGGACGGCTATGAGCACGTCTCGATTGCCTCGCTCGCTCCCGACCTGCCCTGCGTTACCTTTAGCGGCCTTTCCAAGTCGCACATGATTGCGGGCTATCGTATTGGCTGGATGGTGCTTTCGGGCAACCAGCGCTGCATGAGCGACTTCATCATGGGTATCAACATGCTCTCCAACATGCGCCTGTGCTCCAACGTGCCGGCTCAGTCGATCGTTCAGACGGCACTCGGTGGCCATCAGTCCGTTAACGACTACATCCGTCCCGGCGGCCGTGTCTACGAGCAGCGCAACTTTGTGTATGAGGCGCTCAGCAAGATTGACGGCATCTCGGTGGTTAAGCCGCGCGCGGCGTTCTACATCTTCCCCAAGATGGATGTGAAGAAGTTCAACATCACCGATGACGAGCAGTTCGCCCTTGACCTGCTGCACGAGAAGAAGATCCTGATCACGCGCGGCGGCGGCTTCAACTGGGCTGAGCCCGACCACTTCCGTATCGTGTACCTGCCGCGCATGGAAGTACTCAAAGAGTCCCTCGAAGACCTCGCCGACTTCTTTGACCATTACCGCCAGAGCTAATTAGTTCCGCCGTTCTACCGAACGGCGGACCACTTGACGCTGCGCGAGCCGCATTCACGCCAATCTGACGTTCAATTTCGAGGGCGCGACCAGAAGGTCAGCGCCCTCTCATTTCACGTCACCTTGGCGCAAATGCGGCTCGCTCGCTGTCGTGTGCTCAATCTGCATCGTTACCCTGGCTGTCTAAATAACAATCCCGTTGCAGTGGTCGATTTCGTGCTGGATGATCTCGGCGGTGTAGCCCGAGAAGTTTTTGATGCGGTGGACGAAGTTCTCGTCCAAATACTCCACCTTAATGCGGCGATAGCGGGTACAGGGACGCTCGCCGATCAGCGAGAGACATCCTTCGCTCGTCTGATAGGCATTGACCTGCTCAAGAATTTGAGCGTTGTACATCAGGAGTGTCCTGTTGCCGTCCTTTACGCAGATGATGCGTTTGCGCACGCCGATCATGTTGGCGGCGAGGCCCACGCACTCGCGCTCATGCTCGTGGAGTGTATCCAGGAGATCCTGCCCGGTTGCGGCATCGTCGGGTCCCGCGTCTTCGGAAGGCAGACGCAAAAAGAGCTCGGATTTCATGATGGGCTTAATCATGGCGGGCTCCTCATGTCTTATGCTTTCGTGGACTTTTAATAATAGCGCGGAAGGAAAGCTGTGCGTCCGCGTTACAATCTTTCGATGTTGGACCATGTTGCCAGATTCGTCGTGTACGGCGTCTGGCGTAAGTCTAGGGCTCATTTTTCGCCCTGGACCGTTCCTCTGGGGCGATGTGACTGTCGTTCCAAGAGGAAGGAAATGCATGGGGAGCAAATCTCAGCAACAAATTCAAGTAACGCCATCGGCCTCTGCGGCGATTCTCGTCGTAATGTATATTGCAGCCTTTGTTGCCGCGTTTAACGAGAACATCATTAACGTGGCGTTGCACGACATTATGGCAGCCTTTTCGGTGAGTGCCACCACGGCACAGTGGCTCGTCTCGGGCTACATGATCGTGACGTCGATTTTTACGGCCATCATGGCCTTCCTGTCCGGCCGTTTCTCGACGCGCAAGCTGCTGTTTTTCGCATGCGGATGCATGGTCGCCGGCGAAGTCCTGTGCCTGGTCGCTCCGTCGTTTAGCGTTTTGCTGCCAAGTCGTATTTTGCAGGCTGCGGGATCGGGCATCTTGTTCCCGCTCATGATGAACGTGGTGCTGTCTTGCGCCCCGCGCGAGAAGCTCGGTCTGTATCTGAGCCTGGGCGGCGCATGCATTACGCTAGGACCGGCGTTTGGACCCGTGATCAGCGGTCTTATGTGCACGTTATTTGGCTGGAGGGCGGTGTTCGTAGTGCCGCTGGTGGGCGGCATTGCGGTCGCTGCGGCGGGCGTAAAGCATGTCCAGAATGTCGGAGAGCGTTCGAACACCACGCTTGATATTCTGTCGGTTGTTTTGCTCGCCGCCGGTATTACGGCATTTGTGTATTCCGTAGGCGAGTTCTCGACTGATCTGATTGCCGGCATCGTGACGCTCTTCGCCGCCATTGTGCTGCTCGGCCTGTTTGCGGCCCGTCAGCTCAAGCTCGAGCATCCGGTGCTTAACGTGCGTCCCATGGCGAGCGTTCGTTTTTGGCCTGCGTGCCTGCTTGTGGTGGTGTCGATGATGACAACGTTCTCGATGAGCGTTTTGTTGCCGCTCTATTTTGAGGGCGCATACGGCATGACCGCACTTATTGCGGGCTTGCTCATTTTGCCGGCGATTGCCTGCAACGCCGTGACCTCGATTGTGGGCGGACGCGTGATGGACGCCCGTGGCGCATGGCCGCTGCTGCCGGTCGGCTTTGCCCTGATTGCCGTGGGACAGACTGCCATCTCGATGACGGCGGCAAGCATGAACATCGGCGTCGTCGTGGCGCTGACCGTTGTGGTGTATGCCGGAGTCGGTTTGGTGCTGAGCCCCTCGCAAACGGCCGGCTTGGAGACGCTACCCGCCGCTGAACATCCTCACGGAACGGCATTGCTTAACACGTGGAATATGATTGCCGCATCGTTTGGCCCGTCGCTGTTTATCGGCCTGCTCTCGAGTTCTGCTGCGACCGCCGGCGCCGCTGGCGCTGCGACAGACGTTGCCCTGGCGATTGGATTTGCAGCTGCCGTGCGTGTAGCGGCTGTAATTGCCGTGGTCGGGTTCGTGGCGTCGCTGGTGTACGCTCGTCGCGAGTCACACATGTCGCATTAATGTGTGCACATAGATTCTGCAGCTAGATTGGATGGCGACACCATAAACTAATGGACGTTTTGCCGAGAGGCATGAATGTTTAAAGCGCAAAGAGTGCGCGACGGGCCCCGCGAATGGGGCGATGATGCCCGAGAGGGCCAAGAAGGAGTCTCATGTCCGAGAACGAAGAGATCATGAACGAGACCGAGAACGAGACCATGGCTGCCGAGGTCGAGGCAGTCGAGACCGTGGAGACCGAAGCTGCCGAGGTTGAGGCTGCTGACGAGGTTTCCGCCGAGGAGGAGGCCGAGGTTGTCGAGGCCGCCGTTGATTACGATGACGAAGAGCTGATGGACAAGATGCAGAAGGCCGCCCGCCTGCTGCGTAGCCGTCGCTTTGCTATTTCCAAGGAGGAGGAGGCCAAAGCCGAGCGCATGGCGAACATCGAGCGCGCCATCAAGCTTCTTGACCTCAAGCCCAAGATGGAGCAGAAGGAAATGTCCGACCTGCTGGGCATGCGCCTCCGTGAGCTCGATGGCCTGATGGCCGAGGCCGAGGCTGCCGATCTGGTCGGCCGCATCGACGACGCCGAGGGCGATATGCGCAAGATCGTCGTCTTCGCTGCCGAGGATGCCGCTGAGGGCCTGGTCGAGCTTGCCAACAAGAAGGAGAAGCTCCTGCCCGAGCTTTCTTACGAGGAGGCCACCGAGCTGATGGCCGCTCTCGATAAGGTTATCGCTCCGCTCGTCGCCATGGGCCTGGACGAGGATCGCGGTCCTCGCGGCGGCCGTGACGACCGTGGTGGCCGTGGCGGCGACCGTGGCGGTCGCGGCGGCTTTGGCGATCGTGGTGGCCGTGGTGGCGACCGCGGCGGTCGCGGTGGCGATCGTGGCGGCCGTGGCGGTTTTGGTGACCGTGGCGGCGACCGTGGCGGTCGCGGCGGCTTTGGCGGCAACCGTGGTGGCTATGGCGATCGCGGTGGCAACCGTGGCGGCTTTGGCGGCAACCGTGGTAACGACCGTGGCGGTCGCGGTGGCGATCGTGGCGGCCGCAACGGCGGCGGCTTCCGCGGTAACCGCTTCTAGGGGTTACGCGGTTCTACGAACCGCGTAACTAGTTGACGCTGCAAACCCGCCAGAGCGGCAATCTGCCTTTCAACTTCGGCGGCATGACCAGAAGGTCAATGCCGCCTCGCTTCAAGGCACCTTGCTCGCTCTGGCGGGTTTTCGCTGTCGGTACCAAAGCATCGGCGTCGCCTTGATCCAAACCTACCAAAAAGGGACAGGTTTATTTTGGTCGGTTTTATCTGAGCAAACGTGGTTGTCTATCGCAATGTAGTCGTTGGGAACGTTTTGTTTGAGTAGTCGTTTAAGAGCGTCCCCAACGACTACATAGGATGAGAGTGGATAATCTCCCGGTTTGAGTCTGCATTCAAGCTCAAAGTGGGAGATTATCCACTCTCGTTTTTGTTCTACCTACATTTGGAGGAAGAGCTCGTGGAGGCGGACGTCGTCGAGTTCGGGGTGGAAGGTTACGCCGAGCTGGTTGCCCTGGCGCGCGGCGACGATACGGCCGTCGACTTTCGCTAAGGCCTTTGCGTCGCCGTGGACCTCGACGATGCGGGGCGCGCGGATAAACGCCAGCGGCACTTCACCGTCGATGCCAGCTACCTGCCCCTTGGTTCGAAAACTGCCGAGCTGCCTGCCGTAGGCATTGCGCTCAACGAGCACATCCATGGTTGCCAGGCGCGGCGTGCCCTTATCGTCATGGGCGGCAAGGTCGTGAGCCAGCAGAATCAGGCCGGCGCAGGTGCCCAGGACGGGCATGCCTTCAACAATGCGGGTGCGAAGCTCCTCGAGCATGCCCAACTCATCAAGCAGCTTCCCTTGAACGGTAGACTCGCCGCCGGGAAGTACCAGACGGTCAAAGTCCTGCTTCAAATCAGCCGCCTGCCTCAGCTCAATACAGCGCGCGCCCAGCTCGGATAGTCTTGCCTCGTGCTCGGCAAAAGCGCCTTGGACCGCCAGCACGGCGACCGTTTGGTCTGCATAATCGCTCATGTGCGATCCCTTCTGCTGGACTAGCGCCCGCGCTCCTCCATGATAATCTCGATCTCGTCGGCGTTGATGCCCACCATGGCCTCGCCCAGGTCCTCCGAAAGCTCGGCGATGAGTTTGGCATCGGTGAAGTTTGCCACGGCCTTGACGATGGCGGCGGCGCGCTTGGCGGGGTCGCCGCTCTTAAAGATGCCCGAGCCGACAAAGACGCCTTCGGCGCCCAGCTGCATCATCAGCGCGGCGTCGGCGGGGGTCGCTACGCCGCCGGCGGCAAAGTTCACGACGGGAAGCTTTCCCGTGGCATGGACCTCGCGCACCAGCTCGACCGGAACCTGCAGTTGCTTGGCTGCCTCAAAGAGCTCATCGACGCGCAGGGCGACAACGTCGCGGATCTGCTTTTGGATCTTGCGCATGTGGCGCACGGCCTGAACGACGTCACCCGTGCCCGGCTCGCCCTTGGTGCGGATCATCGTGGCGCCCTCGGCGACGCGGCGCAGCGCCTCGCCCAGGTCGCGGGCACCGCAGACAAACGGGACGTCAAACTGGGTCTTGTCGATGTGGTAGACATCGTCGGCAGGGGAGAGAACCTCGGACTCATCGATGTAGTCGATCTCGATGGCTTGAAGGACCTGCGCCTCGACGATGTGACCGATGCGGCACTTGGCCATGACGGGGATGGAGACGGCCTCTTGAATGCCCTTGATCATCTTGGGGTCACTCATGCGCGACACGCCGCCGGCGGCGCGGATGTCGGCCGGGATGCGCTCGAGAGCCATGACGGCGCAGGCGCCTGCCTCTTCGGCGATGCGTGCCTGCTCGGGCGTGGTGACGTCCATGATGACGCCGCCCTTGAGCATCTGCGCGAGTTCGCGATTGAGTTTGACGCGATCGGCCTTGCTGGTCTGTTCTGCCATGGTTGCTCCCTTGGTTGGCATGTGCATTGCTTGACGGAACATCCTATCGGGGAGCTGGGTATGGCAAAATACTCAGTTTTCGAGATAATAATAAGGTCAGCCTAATACCAGATTGAACAGCTCGATAAGGTCAGGTGGCAAACTCATGCTTGACTACAATTTGGAAAAACGCGGCGAAGCATCGCTTTATGAGTATGTTTACCAGCAAATTCGAGATGATATTGTTGCTGGACGTATTGCGGCGGGGGAGCATCTTCCGTCTAAGCGCGCCTTTGCCAGTCATCTGGGAATCAGTGTCATTACCATCGAGAATGCATATAGCCAGTTACTTGCCGAGGGCTATATTTGCTCAATGCCGCGTCGTGGCTACTACGCTTGCAAGCTTCCGGATGCACCGGTTTTGCCTTTGGCTTCGCAGGGCATCGACCGAGATACCGTCTCTGTGGGCCTCAGCGCGCATGATGTCAACGGACAGGTCGAGCTGTTCGATGCACTTTCTCCTTCCGCTTTGGAGGCGGCGCGGCTTTGGCAAAGCGCACTACGGGCGACGCTGGCATCCGAAGATGAGCGCGAAATCTTTTCGCCCGCACCGGCGCAGGGCACCGCTCGGCTGCGACGCGCAATTGCTCACCATCTGCGTGGGACAAGGGGCATGAATGTCGACCCCAACAACATTGTTATCGGTGCAGGCGCCCAGCTGCTCGATACCATGTTGGTTCAGTTGCTTGGAGCCGACAAGGTGTATGCCGTTGAGGACCCGGGCTATTTGCGTCTGACGCGTATCTATCAGGCTATGGGCTGCAAAGTTCGACATATCCCGTTGGATGACGAGGGCGTGGACTTGAGCGCTCTGCAGAAAACCGGGACCGATGTCCTTCACCTGATGCCATCCCATCAGTATCCGACCGGCCTTGTGACGAGCATTGCGCGTCGCTATGCGCTGCTGAGCTGGGCCGCCGAGCGACCAGGTCGGTATCTCATCGAAGATGACTTTGATTGTGAGTTTCGCCTTGCCGGGAAGCCGATTCCCGCGCTTGCGTCGATCGATGCCGCCCAGTCGGTTATCTACACCAACACGTTTTCGAAGAGCCTGTCATCGGCGTTGCGTTTGGCGTACATGGTGTTGCCCGATGAGCTGATGGAGCGGTTTAGGTGCGAGCTGGGTTTTTACGCCTCGTCGGTCAGCTCCGTAGACCAGGTGGCGTTAGCGCGTTTGCTGGAATCGGGTGATTACGAACGACATGTGAACCGCGTGCGCGTTCGTGCTCGCGAGGCGCGTGATGGCCTAGCGGCGCTTGTACGGAAAGCGTTTCCGGCAGGGAAGGTCTCGATCGAACATGCGGACGCGGGCCTTTACTGCACCGTGGTTGCGGAACGCGGAGCGGGCGGAAGCTCTTTTGTGCGGGCCCTCACGCGCTCGAGTATCCCTTTTGTCGATATCAGTGACTGTTATTGGTGTGCCGATGGCGCATCTGTCCCTGAAAACTCAAGTCAAATTCTTGTTCAGTATGACGATTTGAGTCCAAAAGCGCTAAATACCTTGGAATCGCAGCTAATGGGAGCACTCTGCAACCTAAGTGAGTAGGTTTTTGGAACTTTGGCGACCAGGCAGTTTTGTAACAAGCTATCTACCTGCGGTTTTGAAAAGCAGGATGACCGGGCTGCTCGGGATGTTCAAAAAAGGAGGCTTCGGTAGTTTGTGTGACAAGGGGCTAGCCTAGGCAGCAACGCTCTTCGCTCCCTTCACGCCCTTCTTCCTC
>UQWV01000006.1 GCA_900544845.1 uncultured Collinsella sp.
CCAGGATAAGGCTGCAGCATTTATTGATTCAATCCAAGCCAAGATTGCCCTCAATACTAAGCTAAATGGCTATTTAGAAGAACTACTGCTTGCCAAATGCGCTGAATTAGAAAATGGGGTTAAAGAATTCTGTACCGTCGATAATTACTGCAAGCGCGTCTACAGTGGCGGAACCCCCTCAACGAAAAATGCCAGTTACTGGAACGGGGCTCTGCCGTGGCTTTCATCTGGTGAAACAAGAGCCAGGTTCATCATTGGAGCAGAAAAGACGATTACGCCCGAAGGTGTAAGGTGCTCGTCTACAAAGCTTGCCCGTCGTGGCAATGTCGTTATGGCGTCTGCCGGCCAAGGCTTCACCAGAGGTCAAACCTCGATGTTGTTATTTGATGCGTATGTGAACCAGTCTATAGCGGTTATGGAGCCGAAGGAGGGGTGCGGCTCATATCTCCTGTTTGCCCTTGCCAGAAGATATGAAGAGCTTCGGGCCTGGTCAGACTCGACATCAACACGTGGAAGCATGTCGGGAAAAGTGTTGAAGCAGTTTGCACTGCCTCGTTTATCGAACGCTCAACTAGGACAGTTCGAAACGTTTGCAAACCCCTTGGTTCAGAGGATCGAGATCAATTTGCGTGAATCGAAATCTCTCGCTGCCCTCCGTGACGCTCTTCTTCCTAAACTAATGTCAGGCGAAATCGATGTCTCGAAGGTCGATCTTACGCAGCTAAATAGCCATTTAGCTAAGTCTCTACGGCAGCTCGGACGCCATGTCTCGCCGCATAAAAACGGGGCAGCTCGCGCTCCTGCGAACTGCCCCGTATCCCCGGCCATCACGCTACAGCGCCAACCAGCACTACTCCCTATTTCCCAAATAGCGCACCCAGCAGACCGCGGCGCTTGGGCTTTTCCTCTCGGTAGGAACCCTCGGCTGCGGCTGTAACCTGCCGCGGTTGCTCACCGCCTCCACGGCGCACGATCTGGTACAGGAAGGGCGATTTAACGTATTTGACCTCGATAGGCGTGGCGTGCACGGTGCTTTCACTCGACAGCAACACGTTGGGATTGAGCGGTGCCACCACATGTGTCTCGCGCTTGTCGCTAAACACCACCGCGGCCGCGCGACCCGTCTGGCCGTTCACGGCAATGCGCACCTGCTCGCCGTCGCGGCTATCCGACGCCGGACGATCGACAAAGTAGACCGGCACCATCACCAGGCCATCCTTATGCTTGCGAACCTTGCGCGCCCAGGCGCGGATGCTCTTTTTATTGAGCCCCAGCACCGTCTCGGCATCGTTGCCTGCAACGTCGAGCGCCAGCTTATCAATAACCACTTGGTCCTTGGTGGACGCATCGACGGAAACGACGCGGAAGTCACCTTCCTGCATGGCAGGATCGAACGGCCCCACCTTGCCAAAATCCCACGGCTCCAAAATGCCCATAAGACGAACGTCCAGGTAGTTTGCCCGCGGATACGCCCAGTCGAGCACCTCGTAGTACACCAGGGTCTCCTTGCTCAGCCCTTTGCCCGGGAAGGACGCCATCATGCGCAGGTCCGCCAACGCCATGGGGAAATAGAAGAGCATCATGTCGTTTTGGATCGCGTCTTCTACATCGTGCCCGGCAAAGGCATCGGGATACTGACGCACCAGCTGCAGCGCGTTGGCACGTGCCTGCTGCGGCGATATCTCACAGGGGACGCCCTGTTCGGGAACGTATTCGGCACCCACGCCCATGGTCAGGCGTTTGCTAAACGTACCGGGCTTGAGCAGGTCGGCCACGCCAATCTTGTTGCCGCAGGACGGGCACTCAAACACGCGTTGGGTCGATGACCCCTCAAAGGACGCGCCGCAGAAGGGGCAGGGAATGCTCACGTGCGTCGCCTCTTGGAACTCCTGCGCCGTTCCTCGATCTTCCCACAGCAGATGCTCTAGAACCGACTGATTGCGCCAGTGCGAATTGAAGAAATACCAGTCGGGGTCCACCGGGCGCTCGAGCTGCGACACATGGGTGAGCTTAAGCAGCCCGTCAACCACCGTCAGCGGCGTATGACGAATGCCCAGGGCGCTCTTGGGCTCTCCGGCGTCCGCTTGCCACGGAATAACCGTTTCGCAATAGGCGCACTCAAAGCTGCGCTTTGCCTGGTGCGAATACATGGGGCCGCCGCAGTTTTGGCATTTAATGGCAAACATCTCGTCCATGGAAACGTCCTCCTTTGCACAGGGCTGTCGACATTAAGTATGTCGAGCAAATCGGTGCGTGCCCATACCCATGTGGCCCAAAATGGAGCACTCGGTCGGACGGGAAGGCGCAGTGAACTCGAAGGCGCACGGACAGTCGCCCCTCCGCCACGCGCCCGTTAGCGCCGGCAGACCATTGCTGCATTTTCTGAGCATCGGTACACGTTGCGTCTGCGCGAGCTACACTATCCCCTTAATAAGAATGCGAGGAGATACGCCATGCTATTTGTAAATCAGCTGGTACATACGCTTGTTCCCGGCAGCGAAAGCGAGCCGGTCGATACCTCCTGCCGCACCAACGCGGGTTTTGCCGCAAGCCTCATCTGCATCGGGCTCAACATCACGCTGTGCCTGGCCAAGGGCATAGCCGGTCTGCTCGCGGGCTCCGTCTCGCTTATCGCCGATGCCTTCAACAACCTTTCCGACGCCTCGAGCAACATCGTGAGCCTGCTCGGATTCCGCCTTGCCAGCCGCCCGGCCGACGAGGGGCACCCTTATGGTCACGGCCGCTACGAGTACCTCGCCGGCTTGTTTGTCGCCGTTCTCGTTTGCGCCGTCGGCATCAACCTGATCCTGGAGTCGGTCACCAAGATCATCAAGCCCTCCCCCACCGCGTATTCGGCGCTCTCCATGGCAGCCCTTGTCCTGTCCATGCTCGTCAAGTTTTGGATGGCGGCGTTCAACCGCACGCTGGGCAACCGCATCGATTCCGAGACGCTTATCGCCACGGCGCAGGATTCCAAAAACGACGTCATTACCTCGGCCTCGGTCCTGGCCGCAGCGCTTATTTCGCAAACGACCAGCTTTGACCTCGATGGCTGGGCGGGCCTGGGCGTGGGCATCTTCATCTGCATCAGCGGCATGGGCCTGGTGCGCGACGCCATCAGCCCGCTGTTGGGGCAAGCGCCCGACCCCAAGCTCGTCCAGGCAATCCGCGACAAGATCATGTCGTATCCGCAGGTCCTAGGCACGCACGACCTCATGGTGCACGACTACGGCCCCGGTCGTCAGTTTGCCAGTGCGCACGTTGAAATGCCCGGCGAGGGCGATGCGTTTGAACATCACGAGATCCTGGACACCATCGAACACGACATCAAGCATCAGATGGGCATCGACATCACGCTACACTGCGACCCCATCGCCACCACCGGCGACGACCTGCGTGGCTGGGTCAAGCGCGGCATAGCGCAAATCGACCCCACGCTCTCCATCCACGACCTGCACGAGCACGACGGGTTCGTTTCGTTTGACCTGGTGCGTCCCGACGGCTTTGACATATCCGACGAGGAGCTGCTGGAGCTCGTCACGCGCATCGTGCACGAGCGCCGGCCCGATGTCTCGTGCGTCGTCACATTTGACTCGGGCTTCAGCTCGCCCGACCGGCCGGCCGAGCAGCTGTGATCGGCAGCAAAACGGGACGCAGGACCGCCGACCAACGCGCCTACGCGCCCGGTCACGCGATCCTGCGCCCCGTTTTTGTTTGAGCTGCTAAGGCTCTAGCCGCTCGGCCGCTAGTTCCCCTGCGCGCCCGAAATGCCGTTTTGCAGGGCATCCCAGGCGTTCGTTGCCATATCGCCCAGGTTCTGTGCGGTATCGCCGAGGTTCTGAGCCGTGCCGCCCAGCTCTTGGACCTTATCCCCAAGCTCCTGCGCCTTGTTGCTCAGGTCCTCCAGCGTGTTGGAGCTCGAGCTGTCCGCGCCGCCCTGGTCGCCGGACGCATTACCCGACGAGCTGCCCTTGCGCGTGAGCTGAATCTCGAGGTTACCGTTGTCGTTATAGTAGGCAGACGTCACGACCCAATTGGCATCGACAACGGGCGTCGAGCCGTCGTCGGTCAGAATCACGGCATTCGAAAGATCGGCCCCGCGCGACTTGAGGAGCTTCTTGGCGTTGGACCAGTACTGACCCGGGATATCGCTCAGGTCGACAGTACCGGACTGGGTAGTCTCGGTCTGCTCGGCTGTGGTATCAGTCGTGGCGCCCCGCTTGTTGAGCATGCCCGACACGATGGCAAACACAACCGACAGGGCAAAGAAGATCGCCAGCACGATCAGGATTTTCTTGATCACGCTCGACGAACGCGAAGGCTTCTTCTCCTCGTCCTCGCTATACTGGGGGATGGACTTGGGATACTCACGATACGGCTCGCGCGCATATCGGTCGCGCGACTCGTAGCGCGGTTGTGCCGTGCGCGGCATATATGTCGTCTGCTGAGGTTGCGGAATGGGATTTTGCAGCAGGTCATCATAAGGGTCTGCCGCCGCGTTGCCGTAGGGGCTCTGCGACGAGGCGCCATACGGGTCCTGCGCTGCGTTTCCGTAATTCACAACGCGCGTGGGATCGGCCGACGCCTGCGTCGTATCGGGAGCAGCGTAGCCGGGATTCGGCACGACGCGGGTCTCATCGGCGCCATTGCCCGTCCGCGGGGAGCCGTAGCCACCCATTACGGTCGTCTTATCCTGGTCCATGCAACGTTTCCTTTCCGTCGCCCGTAAGCATCAAGTTATCCATGCATTCTACCCGCGCAAAAGCCTATGATGGGCAAAGCCCGCCGGTATCTACAAGACATGCGCGGCGACGGTCACAATCGAATCGAGGAACGTTATGGCAAAAAGCAAGCTCATCAAGGACACGACGCGTGCCGAGCGTGAGGAGATCATCAAGCTAGCGCTCGCGGGCTGCGGTAACGGCAGTTGCGACAACTGCGGAAGCTGCAGCTTGGGAGCCGGCGATCCACATGGCACCTACCAGCCCTACATTGACGGCGAGTTGGAAATCGCCGACATCAACATGATGGTCGCCGAGCGCAACGCCAAACTCTTCGGCCTCCAGCGCGGCTAATGATCCCTTCTTGGGCTGTGCACCAAAAAATGCGCCCATCTACTACGTTTAACCCAAGGGTGCCAACCATAGCCATATTTGTGTTAACAAAACCGCAGGTAAACGTCTTGCCGCATTGTTAAAAAACGCTCCATGGTCGGTCCAACCCTGGTAAACGTAGTAGATGGGCGCTTCTCGTGGCGTGGCTGGCCCAGATAGCTTGTTTCGGAGCCAATTTGCATCAAAAAGTCCCCGGCGGCGTTTTGCTTGACGCCACCGGGGACTGTTCAATTTATCCCTCGCGGTCCACCTTACTCATTGGGTACGTACGTAGCCCTGGCTCGCTCGGGCGTTACATCCTGACCGCAGGAATAGCTCGAGTCGAAGGCGTGCGCAACCAAGTCGTGCGTATCCCATGCCATGCAGTCAAACTCTCCAGTATCGAGGACGATGATATAGCCCTTGCCGTCGTAGTAGAAATGATCCTCGGTGTAGTTATTGTCATCGTCGATGCTGTCTTCGGACACAGAGTCCATATCCGGCTTTGCCGTCTTAATTGCCTGCTTGGCCTCGCTCTTGAGGGTGTCAAACGAGAGCCCATGCTGCGCAAGCGAGTCCTCGAGCGAAACCTGCTCACCCGTCTTGAGGTTGTAGAACGCCGACCTTGTCACTCGCTCCGATCGATACGGAGGTTGATAGCTGTCGGTAAACGTGCGCACACAGGCAATATCGCCATCGATCGAGACGATCTCGGCGGTGTACATCATGGTCACGTGGCTGTCTTCGTCATCCATCGAGGCCTGCTTGCTCGCTTCGAGCGTATCCGCAACGAGCTGGACCATATCCTTGTTAAACTTGGCGACACCCACGCCCTGGCCCTTCACCTGAGGATAGGTCCACGTAGCCGTGATCTGGCACGTGTCATCGGGGGACGGATTCAGCGGGCCTTCGCCAACCGCAGCCGTAAAGTCGACATCCTGCGTGGCAGAGACGGCCTCGTAGCTCGCCTGTGCGTCGTCAGAGTCCTTCGACTTCAGCTGCTCCAGCGTCGTGGCAACCGTTGCGATGCTTTTTGCTACAACTTCCTCGCTGCTGAACAACTCAGCGTCAAACTCACGCACTTCATTGATGTCTTTCACCTTCGAATCGTCAATCGACACAGGGCCAACAATGGCGCTAAATGACTTGCCGTCATAGGCGTTGAATTCGCACTCGTAGCCATCATGGGATTGGTTAAAGCCATCGGGGACTTCTTTGAAATTAATTGTCTCCCCATCATGCAGATACCGTTTGAATCCATAGGTACCATCATATTCGTATACGTAAAGCGAGACGCCAGCGCACATGGTGTAAACCTGAGTGTCGGGCTCGTATACCTTCTCGATCTCACCATCGCGATAAGCCCAGACCTCTACCTTGGCAGCAGTGGCGCCATTGTCATTTTCAATCGGCTCGTCAGAGTACTCAATCAACAGTTCGTCCTGGCCATCGCCGTCAAAATCGATGAGCCTAGCGTAGGCAACGCCCCGTGTTCCAAACATCGAAGAATCATCAATCTCAACAGCCTCGCCCTCGCCGTACTTCTTTTGGTACTCGAGGATCTTGTCGGTGAACAGCTCGTTTGCCGTCTTGACCGCCGCCTTGGCAGAGGCCTTGGCCTCCTTCTTGGACTGCGTGAGCTCAACGTTCTTGGGAGCGTCCGAGCCTTCCTTGGCGTAGTCGACCTTCATGGTGGTCGTGCTCTTCTTTTTGCCCTTGCCCGAGGTGATGGTCATCTGGTACTTCTGGTCGGGCAGCTCGCCAAAGTCCTCCATGACAAAGCCGTCCTCGCCATCCACTTTGATGGTGTAGCTCTTGCCCTTGCCAGACACCGGCGCCAGCTCGACGGTATAGCTCTTGAGCTTTTTGCCCTTGCTGTTCTTGGGCAGCACTTTAGTCTCGCACGCGCAGACAACGTAGCCCTTGCCGCCCGAAGTCACCTCGGACGACGAGCCGATGCGCGGCACGACGACGATTGCCACTACGATGGCGACAACGGCAACACCGCCGATAACGGCAGCGACGATACGGCCCCTGTGCTTGGGCTTCTTGGGCTGCGGCGTCGGAACAAACGATTGAGCGGTCTCAGCAGGCTCGGTCATAGGCTCCTCATAACGAGACTGCGCCGCCATATGAACCGGGGCACCCTGAGGAGCTTGCTGTCCCACAGGAGCGGACGACGGCGCATCCCCTACCGGAAACGCCACAGGCTCCGCCTGGTCCTCAACTCCGCCCACGCGAGCGCCGCAGCTCGTGCAAAACGTGGAGCCATCGGGTATCTGAGCTCCGCACTTGGTGCAATACATCGCATCTCCCGTCTCTCGTCGCAGCCGCAATGCGCCCGCGCAGTTCTTCCAACTACACCGTACGAGAAAAATCTCCATTCTTGTTGCGCAACATTGCCGCCACAAAAAATGATCCCTTGGGGACGGAGGAAAAAGCCCCGCCGAGCCATGGGGCGCGGCGGGGCGGGCAAGCGGCTATGAGCAGCAGGCTTAGAACAGGCCGGTGATGTTGCCGTCGTTGTCGACGTCGATGTTCTCGGCCGCGGGAACCTTGGGCAGGCCCGGCATGGTCAGAACGCTGCCGGTCAGCGCAACCACAAAGTGGGCACCGGCGGAAACCTTGAGCTCGCGCACGGTGATGCGGAAGCCCTCGGGAGCGCCCAGCGCCTTGGCGTTGTCGCTAAAGCTGTACTGCGTCTTGGCCACGCACACCGGCAGGTTGCCAAAGCCGTTCTCGCGTAGCTCGGCGAGCTGGCGCTTGGCAGCCGGCGTAAAGTCGACGCCGTCGGCGCGGTAGACCTTGGTGGCAACGGCCTCGAGGGCGTCGGCCACATCGGCACCGTCCTCGTAGGCAAACTTGAGCTCGCTCGGCTGCTCAATCAGGCGCATGACCTCATCGGCCAGGTCGAGCGCGCCCTCGCCTCCCTTGGCCCAGACCTCGGACAGCTTAACGTTGACACCGAGCTTCTGGCACTCGGACTCGATGAGCTCGAGTTCGGCCTCGGTGTCCGTCGGGAAGCGGTTAATGGCGACCACGCAGGGCAGACCGTAGACATTCTGAATGTTGTCGACGTGGCGCAGCAGGTTGGGCATGCCGGCCTTGAGGGCCTCGAGGTTCTCCTCGTTGAGGTCGGCCTTGGCAACACCGCCGTTGTACTTAAGCGCACGGGCGGTGGCGACAATCACGACGGCGCTAGGGCGAACGCCCGTCATGCGGCACTTGATGTCGAGGAACTTCTCAGCACCCAGGTCGGCGCCGAAACCGGCCTCGGTAATCGCGACGTCGCCAAAGCGCATGGCCATACGCGTGGCCATGATGGAGTTGCAGCCGTGGGCGATATTGGCGAAGGGACCGCCGTGGACAAACGCGGGCGTGCCCTCGAGCGTCTGCACCAGGTTGGGTTTGAGCGCATCCTTGAGCAGGGCCGCCATGGCACCCTGGGCCTTAAGGTCACGGGCGCGGACGGGCTCGCCGGCATAGCTGTAGCCGACAACGATCTCGCCCAAGCGCTCCTTGAGATCATTGATGCTCGTGGACAGGCACAGGATTGCCATGACCTCGGAGGCAACAGTGATGTCGAAGCCATCCTCGCGCGGCACACCCTGGGCCTTGCCGCCAATGCCGTCGATAACATGGCGCAGCTGACGGTCGTTCATGTCGACAACGCGCTTCCAGGTAATGCGCTTAACGTCGATGCCGAGCTGGTTGCCCTGCTGAATATGGTTGTCGAGCATGGCTGCCAGCAGGTTGTTGGCGGCACCGATGGCATGGAAGTCGCCGGTAAAGTGCAGGTTGATGTCCTCCATGGGGATGACCTGGGCCCAACCGCCACCGGCGGCACCGCCCTTCACGCCAAACACGGGGCCGAGCGAAGGCTCGCGCAGGGCCACGGCGCTCTTGACGCCGCGACGACGCAGGCCGTCGGCCAGGCCGATGGTCGTGGTGGTCTTGCCCTCGCCTGCGGGCGTGGGATTGATAGCGGTCACGAGGACAAGCTTGGCCTGGTGATCAGTTGGCTCGTTGAGCAGGGAATAGTCGACCTTTGCCTTGTCAAAGCCGTACGGAATCAGATGCTTAACGTCGACGCCGGCGTTCTTGGCCACCTCGGTAATAGGCAGCGGCGTAACAGAACGTGCGATTTCGATGTCAGTAGGCATGGGCGGTCCTTTCGTTACCGGATGAGAAAAAGACCAATCCAGCATAGCACGCGCGCGCAATAGTAAAACGCCCGTAACCGACGAACGGCGATATGTTTACCCGATGCCCAGCGATAGCCTACAGATGCGCTAAAACAAGCCCATTCCTACAGGGTCGGTTCAATACCCAAATGCTCAAAGGTGCGAAGCGTTGCCTGGCGACCCTGCGGTGTGCGAATCATCAAGCCGCACTGCAGCAGATAAGGCTCATAAACATCTTCGAGCGTTCCCGGGTCCTCGCCCACCGCGCTAGCAAGCGTCGTCAGGCCCACGGCACGACCGGAGAACGTCTTGGCAAGCGTCTCCAAGATGCGAATGTCCATCCAGTCCAGACCAAGCTCATCGATCTCAAAGAACTCGAGCGCCTGGCGGCAGATATCGAGCTCGATGGGACCGTTGCCGCGCACCTGCGCGTAGTCGCGCACGCGCTTGAGCAGACGGTTGGCAAGACGCGGCGTGCCGCGCGAACGCGAGCCAATCTCGAGCGCGCTGGGATGGTCAATCGTCACGCCCAGGATGGTCGCCGAGCGTGTCACAATCTGGGCGAGTTCCTCGACGGTGTAGTAATCCAGACGATACGAAATGCCAAAGCGATCGCGCAGCGGGCCGGTCAACATGCCCGAGCGAGTTGTTGCCGCCACCAGCGTGAACTTGGGGATATCCAGGCGAATCGAGCGCGCAGCCGGACCCTTGCCGATCACGATATCGAGGGCAAAGTCCTCCATCGCAGGATACAGGACCTCCTCGACCGAGCGGTTGAGGCGGTGGATCTCGTCGATAAACAGCACGTCGCCCGGTTGCAGGTTGGTAAGGATGGCAGCCAGGTCGCCGGTGCGCGCGATGGCCGGACCGCTCGTCGTCTTGATCTGAGCGCCCAGCTCGTTGGCGATAACCGTAGCCAGCGTGGTCTTGCCCAGACCCGGAGGGCCCGAGAAGATCACGTGGTCGAGCGTCTCGCCACGGCTCTGCGCTGCCTCGATGAGCACGCGCAGGCTCTGTTTGATGTGCTCCTGACCGCAGTAGTCATCCAAGCGCTGGGGACGCAGGGTACGGTCGACATCGAGGTCCTCGGGCGTCAGCTCCGAGCCCACCATGCGCTCACCGTGTGCCATGGATGCCGCCGGCGAGTTGCCGGCCGTCGCCCACAGGTCCTGAGAGTCATCGGCTTCCCACATCACGCATCCATTCCGAGTCGCTTAAGCGCCGCGCCGAGCAGATCCTCGACACGCATATCCTGCCCATCATACCCGCTCAGGGCGACATCGGTCTCCTGTGGGCTAAAGCCCATGGAAAGGAGCGCCGCACGGGCGTCATCGATTGTCGAAGGGGCGGCGGCGGGAACCGGCATCGCAACCTGGCCGGGAATCACGTCGACCGGCACAAAGCCCTTGTCCTTGGCAAAGATGCTCTTGAGCTCCAGGATCAGGCGCTGCGCGGTCTTTTTGCCCACACCGGGAACCTTGGCCATGCCCTTGTCGTCCTCGGCCATCACCAGGGAATACAGCTGGCCCACGGTATAGGTGGAGAGCACGGCAAGCGCCAGGCGCGGACCAACGCCCGACACGGACACGAGCCGATCGAACATCGTGCGCTCGTCCTTGGAGGCAAAACCAAAGAGCGTCATGGCGTCCTCGCGCACCTGCATACGGGTATAGAGGCGAACCTCGCCGCCGGGCGTCGGCAAAGTGGCGGCGGTGCTGCCCGAGATGCCGAGCTCAAAGCCCACGCCCGACACATCGACGACGGCCGAGCTCATCGTGGCCTCGACAAGCGTTCCATGGAGCTGGGAGATCATCAGTATCCGGTTCCTCTCTGTTGATAGAACTCGCCGCCGGTAAGCGCCCGGGTGCGGCTGAGGTTAACGTGGCAGATGGCGCAGGCCAGGGCATCGGCGGCATGGTCGGGATGCGGGTCGTGATCGAGCTGCGTGAGCGTACGCACCATGTAGGCGACCTGCCGTTTGTCCGCGGCACCGGTGCCCACCACAGCCTGCTTGATCTGCATGGGCGTGTACTCGCCAATCTCGAGCGCGCATTCCGAAAGCGCCACGAGTGCAGCACCGCGGGCATGCGCCGTGGGGATGGCCGAGCGAACGTTGGCGCCAAAGTAAATACTCTCGATAGCAGCAGTATCGGGTCGATAACGCTCCACGGCACCCTTGAGGTCGCGGGCGATATGCGACAGGCGCACCGCGAGCGGGCTTCCGGCACTGGTCGCAAGACAACCGTAGGCACGGCAGCGAACCTCTCCGCGCCGTTCCTCGATAATCCCCCAACCCGTATGGGCCAAACCGGGGTCGATACCCAAAATGACCAAGCCAACCTCCCCTCGCCACAAGCGCAGCGCAAGGCAAGGCCCCGCGCACTATTCACGAACGTCTGTTCTAGAATAACACAACGCCAGCCCCATAAGTCAGCCGAGATTAAATGCAGGTTGAGCATACGCAAGCGAGCGCCCGCCAGAGCGAGCAAGGTGCCTTGAAAGAGGAGGGCATTGACCTGGCGGTCATGCCCGACGATTGAAAGGCAGATTGCCGCTCTGGCGGGCGCGCAGCGGCCTAGTTCTGCGAGAAAAAGGGGAACTGCCTCGGGTCCACCGGCGGTTGCGGAATCGGTCCGCCCTGGGGCCCGCCCTGCGGTCCGCCCTGGCCGCCCATCATCTTTTCGATGGCGTCCTGGACCTCGCCTTCAAACTTTTTCATACCCTCATGCAGGCGACGCTGACCATCCTCGGAGCGCAGCTCCTCCATCTGCTCGGGCGAAATACCCAACAGGTCACCCAGTATGCCCATCATCTCGCCACGCATGCGCTCGCTTGTATCCTCGTCGGCAAAGCGGTTCACCTCGGCGCGCGCCAGCGCATCGACCGTCATGCGTTCCTTGCCGTCGAGCCCCAGGTCGGACCACGCGAGCATATACGGCCAGGCACGCTCGGCAAACGACCGGGCCGAGACGATCGGCGCCGTCGGCAGCTGGCGGCGAGCCGCCTCTCCCTGGCGCACGAGCATCAGCAGCAGTGAGCAGGCCTCGGGCTTGCCGGCAGCCATCGGAATGTCGTCGAAGGGACGGTTGCGGTCGACGTGCGACTCGAGCGTGCCATCGACCTCGCCCGGCTCAAGTCCGCCGAGCAGCTGCGCCGCACGATCGAGCATGTCGACCGGGCCGTCGAGCGTCGAGAGCGCCCGCGCCAGCACGCGCTCCATGCAATCCTCCACCGCGTTGAGCGTCACGAGCTCCTGCGGCACCACGGCGGACGTGCGGTTACGCACACGCGCCACAAACTCGAGCGTCGACAGGTATACGTCACCAAAGGGCGCATAATCGCCCTGGTAGCCGCCGCAAAGCGCGGGCGCCGCCAGCGCGTACTCAGTTTTGGACAGCGGACTCAGCGCCATCGCACCCAGCTCGAGCGCCGTATCCTCCAGCATGAGGCCCAGCGTGCGAGAGCGCAGGCGCTCGGCGTCGCCCGCCGACACATCGCGGTCGAGCACACGCGCGGCATCCGGCGCATCGCGCTCAACCGTGCGAATATGCAGGCGCTCGGCAATGGCGCGAACGGCGGCACAGCGAGCAGCCTCGGCCTCCTCCTGCGCCGGCGTAAAGATGCGGTTGCGTCCCAACACCAGGCCGACCACATTGCGCGGACCTAGGGCGTCGACGGCAAGCGCCGCCAGCAGGGACGACGGCAGGTCGCCCTCGAGCGCCACCACGGCGCGCGACGTACCGCGGGCGCGGGCGTTATCGCGAACGGCGAGCACCAGCGCCTGCCACAGCCATTCCTCGGAGCGAAACTCGGGCAGCTCGTGGTCCTCCAAGGCATCGAGCATCACACCGCGCTGGATCTCCTGAACCAGTAGGCTCTCCTCAAAACACGGCGCTTGGGCCACCACGCGGCCGCAGTCGTCGAGTACAAACGACCCGCCGGTATACACCGACTCATCGTACGCACCGACCGGCGCCATGCAGGCAAACCACACGCTGCGCTTAGATGCGATCTTGCGGTAGGCTCCGCTGCGCACGGCGGCGATCGCAGCGCTCTCGCGGTCGGTCATATCAAACGCGTTGAACTGGAAATAGGCGATGAGGTCGACGCCGGTCGGCAGCATCTCGAGCTCGCGGTCCAAGTCGAAGATCACGGCGATACGCACGCCGTCCACGTCGAAGACTGGCGGCGCCCAACGGGCATCGCCGGTCCCACCGCGCTGCAGGGCAATGCTCGAACGGGCCGGCACCACATGGCCGTCCTTGAGCATCATGTAGTCGAGCAGGGGCTGGCCCTCAAACGAAACTGCCGCGGGCACGATGCAGATCATATCGAGCTCTTGGATACGCTCGGCGACGCCGGTCAAGCCGGCAAGTATGTCGTGCTCAAAGTCGGCAGTGCCCACCAGGCCGCCGGGCAGGGCTCCCATAAAGAGCGGAGCCGGCACGCACAGGACGCGCGCACCGCGCTCGTGGGCCAGGCGCGCCTGGTCCTCGATGCGACCGCAGATACCCTCAATATCACCCAGGCGCATATCGATCTGTGCAAGTGCGAGCTTCATGGCTCAGCCCTTTCCGTCGTAAACCATCGTTGTCGTAGTAAAAGCGCCGGCCGCATGATGCAGTCGGCGCTCGCATGTGCATATGCTAGCTATGATACCCCGAGCGGGGGCGCGCTCCTAGAACGTCGCGGACCACAGCCCGTGCAGGTTGCAATAGGCATAGACGGTACCGGTCTTGGAACCGCCGGCAAAAAACGTCGCGGGCTTCATGCCGGGTTCAAGGTAATGGACCTCCAGACGGCCCTCGGCCTCAAGGGCGATCCACTCGATGTAGTGCTCGGGCACCATAGGATGCTCGACCGAGCCCACGCGCGCACGGATCACGTGACCATCGCGCTCACTCTCGACGACCGGCACGTGCTTCTCGTGCGCCGCGTCCTCGGTGTTCGCGGTCAGCTCTGTGCAGCCGGCGGGGGTTGCAACGTCGTTGCCAAGGGCGGCAATGAGCTTGCCATCGGGGTCCTTAAAGAATTTCGCCATGATGTTCTCCTTTGCTGATGTGCCGATGTTCTTGAGGTTCTTATGCCCAAAGGCAAGCGAACCATCCACGGCATGGCAAATGAACACATAACGAGCGGGGACGATGGGACAGCGCGGGCTATCCGCCCTGGCGGCCTCACCCGAGCGGGTTAACGCCCGTCGCCGCCGAGCAGTGCCAAAACATCCTCGCGGGTAAACAGCGCCGAGGAGATGCCATCGCCGCCGAGCACGCTGTTGACCAGGTCGCGTTTGGACTCTTGCATCTGCATGATGCGCTCCTCGATCGTGTCCTTGGCGATGAGCTTGTACACGGTCACGGAATGTTGCTGGCCAATACGGTGCGCGCGGTCGGTCGCCTGGTCCTGCGCGGCCACGTTCCACCACGGGTCGTAGTGGATGACCACGTCGGCCGCCGTCAGGTTGAGGCCCACGCCGCCCGCCTTGAGCGAGATCAGAAACACCGGCACCTCGCCCGCCTGGAACTGCGCGACCATCTTGGCGCGGCTCTCCTTGGACGAAGCGCCCGTGAGCTTAAGAAAGCCGATGTCCTCCTTGGCCAGGCGCTTGCCAATGATATCGAGCATGCCCGTGAACTGGCTGAACAGCAGAATGTGGTGCCCGCCGTCGAGCGCACCGTGCACGAGCTCCATGCAAGCGTCGAGCTTGGCGCTCCCCGCCTTGTAATCCTCGTAGTGTAGACGCGGGTCGCAGCAGATCTGGCGCAGCTTGGTGAGCTCGGCGAGCACCTTGAGCTTGTCTTTCTTAAACTCGGATGCCTCGCGATGCTGCACCTGCTGGGCGATGCGGTCTTGGTTGGCCAGGTAGAGCTTGCGCTGCTCGCCGGTGAGCTGCGCCATGACGGTGTCCTCGATCTTCTCGGGCAGGTCGGCAACCACGTCTTCCTTTACACGACGCAGCACAAACGGCGACACGAGCGCCTGCAGGCGAGCGGCGCTATCGCCCTCGGCATGCTCGACCGGGCTTTCGAAGCGCTTGGCAAACGACTCGCGCGTGCCAAGCAGGCCCGGCATCAAAAAGTCGAAGATGCTCCAGAGCTCGGACAGGCGATTTTCGATGGGCGTGCCCGTCAAGGCAAAGCGCACACCGGCCGGCAGGCGCTTGGTGGCGCGGGCCACCTGGGTGAGCGGGTTTTTAATGTACTGGGCCTCGTCGAGCACAACGCGGGCAAAGTCCTGCTCGGCATACTCGTCGATATCGCGGCGCATGAGGTCATACGACGTCACAACCACGTTATGCTCGGCCACGCCGGCGATCTGCACGCGGCGTTGAGCCTTGGCGCCCACGATGGCGCACACATCGAGCGACGGGGCAAAACGCTCCAGCTCGGCAGTCCAGTTATACACGAGCGACGCAGGACACACCACGAGCGTGGGCTTAGTGTCCCCCGCCTCCACGCGCGCCAGGATATGTGCGATCATCTGCAGCGTTTTGCCCAGGCCCATATCGTCGGCCAAGATACCGCCGAGGCCCAGGTGCTCGAGCGAGCCGAACCACTGGTAGCCGTCGACCTGATAGCCGCGCAGTGTGGCCTTGAGAGATGTCGGCACCGTAAAGTCCATCTTGCCGAGCGTATCCAGGCGTTCGACGGTACGACGGAATGCGGCATCGCGATCGGCTTCGAGCGCGGGCGTGCGCGCAAGCATGCTGTCGACGAACAGGGTACTCGACGCGGGAAGCGACACGCCGTCGAGCAGGTCGACGGCATCGACGCCCAGGTCCTCGGCAAGACCAAACGCGGCACGCGCTCCCTCGTCCAGGCGAATGATGTCGCCCGACGTGAGACGCGCAAACGTCTGGTGGCGCTTGTAGGAGTCCAGATAGATGGCAAGGTCTGCCGCCGAAAGACCGCTCGCGCCCAGTTCGACATCGAGCAGGTTGCTCTTGACGGTCGCGCGCACCGAAAGCTTGGGCGCAGGGCGCACCGAAATCTGGCGCAGGCGGTCGCTGAGCATAACCTCGCCCAACTCGGACAAAGCCGCCAGCCCCTCGGTCAGCAGGCAGAACAAGCTCTCGTCATCGCGCTCCTCAAACGCCAGGCCGCTCTCGTAAAAGTCGAAATACAGGGCCGCCGTGTCCATAACGCGAAACTCTGCTATCTCGTCGCGCGGCGGCACGCCCGGGCGCCGCTCTTCGAAGGGGCTGCCCGGAGCGCCCAGGCTAAAGAGATCTGCCGACCAGTCGCCGTAGGAAACCGTAATCTTGCAGGTCACAAGCCCGTCATCGACACCGATTGCCATGGCAAAGCTCGGCTCGGGCGCCACGGTGTCGAGCACGGCGGGGGCGGTGAGGTCAGTGTATTCGCGCAGCACGGGCAGTGCCATGCGGCAGAATTCGCCCACCTGCTCGGCGGCGATATGGACCGGCGTGCGACAAGGCAGCAGACGCGACAGAAACGGTGCGGCATGCTGGGCAAACATCGCATCGGCGCGGCGCGCGCGGTGCGTGTCGAGAAGATAGGCAACATCGCCCGAGGCAAAGCAGTACATATCGGCGGGCAGGCGCAAGTCGTAGCTGCCACCGGCCGCCGGCGCGATCTTGGCGGCAAGGAGTGGCGGTTGTTTCGCCGAGACCTCGTCCTCCCCCACCGGCGACAACTCAACCGCCACCTCGTAGGAACGATGCGTCGTCGTTCCCCGCGACCAGGCGGGCTCAAAGGAAATGGTCCGGCCACGCAGCAAGTCCAGCATGTATACGATGTCATGCTCGGACAGCGGCAGCTGGCGCTCGGCGACAAAGCCGCTGCGTGCAAAATCGTACGACGCCGAACGCGAACTTGTGATGTCGCTCAGATACACAACCGTTGCCACAACAAGGTCGAGCAGGCGCACCGAAACCTCGTCGAAGGCCTCGGGCGCATGGAGGAATGTGAGCTTCTTGCCGTACGAAAAGGTGCCGCCTCGGACGTAGGCGGCGGCCATGCCGTCGATGTCCTTGACCACGTAGGACACCGAGCCGCAGCGGATGCGAAGCTCGAGCGCCCAGCTAAAGCGGTCGGCAAACAGCGGATTGTAGTACGGCACCAGCGAGGGCTCCAACACCGCCTTGGGGGCATCGGGGTCGACAGTGCCGGCGAGCTTGCGGCGCATGCCCGCCAACTCATCCATGCGCGCGTCCGAAAGATCAGAGAGCGCCTTCATGAGGCTCGGGCTCGTGGGGACGGGCGCCGGGAAGGGAAAGTTAGGGTTGACCGCCGGTGCGGCAGACGCAGGACGCGCGGCTTGCTTAGGCGCCGCCGTAAACGTGCGAACCGGTGTGCGCAGCCCCTCAACAGGCTCAATGCCGCTGGCGTCCAGGTACGCCAGCGCCGTAGCGATGGCATGCTTGCACATGCCGGGGTAGCGATAGGCAGCGGGGCAATCGCAGTCGTAGTCGATCACCTCGTGCTCGTCCATGTCGAGCGCCACGTGCGTCTTGTACAGGTCGCCGCGCGAGCCACGCACTGCACCCTCAACCGTCACGTTTTTGGAGAAGCGCGAGCCGCTGTCCTCGATCGACAGCACGGCGCCGTTGAGCATGAGCGAACGCCCCTTCATAAAGGTGCCGCTCAGCGCCGCCTCTTTCCGGAGCGCCTGCACAAACGTCCCCTGTGCCATCACTTCCTCCAATCTCGCACCGAGTACCTCTCAGCAACGCCGTCCCTAGATCACCGTCACGCGACCCTGGTTACCCACAATTGCCTTGGCCTCGGCCAGCAGCGGAATCGAGCGCGCGTTGACCTTGGCAGGCACCTCGGCGCGCAGCACGCGTCCGTCCACCTGCTCGATAAAGATCTCCACACGGTCGCCGCCCGGGTTAGCGGTGAGCACCGTGGCAAGACGCGCCATGTTGCCCTGGCTAAAGCGGCTGTTGGGCACCATGACCTCAAACACCTTGGGCTTGTTGTTCTCCTCGTTGAGCTCCAGCGGCACGATCTCCTGCGCGATGATCTGGTCGCCGCGGTCCGAGCGCTCGAGTTTGCCCTTAATACGAACAAACGCATCGGACAGCTGTGCGCCGGTCTCGGGATCGACCTCGCCGTACAGGTACCCCTCGGCCTCCTTGTAGGTCTTGGGGAACACCACGACGGTGGCCTCGCCTTCCATGTCCTCGAGCTGAACGATGCCCATGGGGTCGCCGTTTTTGGTCACGCGCTTGGACACGCTCGAGACCATGCCGGCCCACCACAGTGCCTTGCCCTCGGGGATCTCCTGGTTGATGGTGCCGCCCGTGGGGTTTTGCACTTCGTAGCCGGTATCGATCTGCGAGAACGAGAAGTCGCGCGCTTTGCTGAGCGCGTACTCAAACGGGCGCAGCGGGTGGTCCGAAACATAGATGCCCAGGACCTCCTTCTCCTGGCTCAGCTTGAGGTGGCGGTCCCATTCCTGGCCGTCCGGATCGGGCACGCTGACCTCGAAGCCCGAGCCCTCAACGTCGCCAAACATATCGAAGAACGAGGTCTGGCCGCTCGCGCGGTCCTTCTGGCGCTTTATCGCGGCGTCAATGATGTTCTCGGGGTTGTTCTTGTCCACAAAGTGCATCATCTGGCGACGCGGATACCCCGTGGAGTCAAAGGCGCCTGCCTTGATGAGCGATTCGATCACGCGACGGTTGGCCTGGCTCGAGTCCACGCGCTCGACAAAGTCGTGCAGCGTCTTAAACGGACCGCCCGCCTCGCGCTCGGCGATAATCGCCTGCGCCACGCCGGTACCCACGCCGCGGATGCCGGCCAGACCAAAGCGCACGCCTTCCTTGGTAGCCGTGAACTCGGTGCCGGACTCGTTGACATCTGGCGACAGCACGGGGATGCCGTCGTGACGGCATGCCGAGACATAGTGCACGATCTTGTCGGTCTTGCCCGTATAGGACGTCAGAACGGCCGCCATGTACTCGTGCGGATAGTGCGCCTTGAGCCACGCCGTCTGCATAACCAGGATGGCGTAGCCGGCGGAGTGCGACTTGTTGAAGGCGTAGGATGCGAACTCGAGAACATCGTCCCAAATCTTCTGGGCGACCTCGCGCGTGTAGTTGTTCTTGATAGCGCCGTTCATCCAGTGGTCGTAGGTGGTCTCGTCCGAGCCATCCTCCCAGTGGAGCACCGTCGACGTGAGCAGCTTGATCTTTTTCTTAGCCACGGGCTTACGGATACGCGAGTCCGATTCGCCCTTGGAGAAGCCGCACATCTCGACGGAGATGAGCATAACCTGCTCCTGGTAGACCATGGTGCCGTAGGTTTCGCCCAGGATGTCGTCCAGGCGGTCGTCGTAGGAGACGGCCGGCTCCTTGCCGTTCATACGGTTGATGTAGGACGAAACCATGCCGGCGCCCAGCGGGCCCGGTCGGTACAGGGCGATCAATGCTACGACGTGCTTGTACTCGGTGGGCTTCATGTTCTTGATCGTGGCCGTCATGCCGGCGGACTCGACCTGGAAGACGCCGGCGGTATGGCCGGAGCCCATGAGCTTAAAGATCTCGGGATCGTCAAAGGGAATCTCTTCCTCTTTGATGTCGATGCCGAAGTTCTTTTTGATGTTGGCCTTTGCCTTGGAGATAACCGTCAGCGTACGCAGGCCCAGGAAGTCCATCTTGAGCAGGCCCATGTCGGCAACGGTGTGGCCCTCGTACTGGGTAATCTCGACGCCGCCCTTGGTGTCGAGCTTGGTGGGCACGTGCTCGTTGACGGGGTCGCGGCAGATCAGAACGGCG
This sequence comes from uncultured Collinsella sp., assembly GCA_900544845.1. Lineage (GTDB taxonomy): Bacteria > Actinomycetota > Coriobacteriia > Coriobacteriales > Coriobacteriaceae > Collinsella. The sequence goes on from UQWV01000006.1 coordinate 20,022, forward strand.
CACGCGTGCACGCCCTCGCCACGGGTGAGACCCTCGATCGAGAGCGCCGTGTCGATGATTCGGCGGGCGTCGTCGTCCTTTTTATAGGCCTCGGCAAAGTCGGGGTTAAACAGATCCTCTTTGCCGGGTTGTTTGTCGAGCACCTGCTTGAGCTTGACCTTGGGGTCGCTCGAGACCATCTTGGACAGGCGCTGGCCCATGTAGACCGGGTAGTCCAGGACGCGCGCGGCGTCGTTGATGGCCTGCTTGGCCTTGATGGTCGAGTAGGTGATGACGTGGGTGACCTTTTCGGGGCCGTAGAGCTGGCGAACGTGCTCCACGACCTCGAGGCGCCGCTCATCGTCGAAGTCCATATCGATATCGGGCATCTCGGTACGCTGCGGGGACAGGAACCTCTCGAACATCAGGCCGTTCTCGAGCGGGTCGAACGCGGTGATGTTCATGGCGTAGGCGACGATAGCGCCGGCGGCAGAACCACGGCCGGGGCCGACGCCGATGCCGTTGTCCTTGGCCCATTGCACGTACTCGGCAACGATCAAAAAGTAGGCGGCAAAGCCCTTGTCGCAGATGACCTTGTATTCGTACTCAAAGCGCTCTTTGATGTTGACGCCACCGATCTCGCGCGTGGCCCAGTCGTCGCCGTAGTGCTGGCGCAGGCCCTTCTCGCACTCGCGGCGGAACTGGCTCTCGTGCGTCTCGCCGGGGTCGAGCAACGGGAAGCGCGGCAGGATGATGGAGTCCCAGTCCAGCTCCACGTAGCACTTGTCGGCGATCTCGAGCGTGTTGTCGCAGGCCTCGGGGCAATACGGGAACATCGCCCGCATCTCCTCCTCGGTCTTCATGTAAAACTCCGAGCCGGTCATGCGCATACGGTTAGGGTCGTCGACCTTGGCGTTCATGCCAATGCACATGATGACGTCCTGCACGGGGGCGTCCTCGCGGCGCAGGTAGTGGAAGTCGTTGGTGGCGATGACCTTGACGCCTACCTGTTTGGCAATGTCGATGAGCGTGCGGTCCATCTGCTCGTCGGTCAGGCCGTTATCGGTGGTAATGCCGTGTTCCTGAATCTCGATGTAGAAGTCGCCGGGGTCGAAGGTGTCGCGGAAGGTCTCGGCCCACTTGATGGCGCCCTCCATGTCACCGCGGTCGATGTACTTGGGGATGATGCCGGCGATACAGGCGCTCGTGCAGATCATGCCCTTGGCATGGCGACGCAGGTTGTCGAGCGTCACGCGCGGCTTGTAGTAAAAGCCCTGCACGGCGGCCTCAGAGACCGTCTGCATCAGGTTAACGTAGCCCTCCTGGTCCTTGGCCAGAAGGATCATGTGGTAGAGCTCGGGCTTGTGGTCGCGGGCGAGCGTCTCGTCCGGCGTAAAGTAGACCTCGCAGCCAAAGATGGGTTTGATGACCAGGGGCGGCTTGAGCTCGTCGATGTTGCCCTTCTCGTCCCACATGGCCATGTCCTTCACATACTGGGCATGCTCGCGCGGGTTTTCCTCGGGATCGGGCTCCACCAGCTCGTCGCGGCGGTCCTTTTCCAAGAAGGCCTTGTCGTGGCTCCAGGTTTTGTACTCGGGCGTATTGTGGTTGACGGCGTCGCAAGCCAGCGCCAAATCGGGCACGCCATACATGTAGCCGTGGTCGGTAATGGCCACGGCGGGCATGCCAAGCTCAACGGCACGGTTGACCATATCTTGGATACGGGTTGCGCCGTCGAGCATGGAGAAAACAGTGTGATTGTGCAGATGGACGAATGCCATGTGATGAGCTCCGATGCGGGTTCGTGTTCTGACTGAACGATTTTACCCCACGGCACGGACAGCACCCGAACCTAGCCAAACCCACACGGGTAGTCAATTTGGGACCTTCAAAAAGGGGAATGAGGGCATCCAGATATATCGAGTATTACTGGAACCCCGGCGATGCGCGGAATGATTTGTGACGAATAGTCATGTCCATCAAGAAGGCTCGACGCTTCGGATAGCTCGTCAATCGATATATCAATTCTTGGAGACCTGTATTCCAACCATTTTTAATGAAACAACGGCGGTAATTGCTATCGCGATTGCACCAATAATACCGAGCGCTATCTGAATGGGATATAACCCCAACACATGTCCAAATATGGAGAAAAACACTGCAGAAAAGAGAGCCCTTACCAGAGACGCGACGGAAAGGATCGTCGCGCGGAGATCGTCCGCTATCGCATCTTGGATTAAGTTTTCCGAAGTGATGTACACCACTTCTGGGAGAAAACAAAGCACCATGCTAAGGCCAAACAAACACAGCGGATTTGAAGCGAGCCACGGAAGAATCATGAAAAGGCCGGCCTCGATTAGCATCGAGCCGAGCATGGTATTTCTTTTCCCGAAACGCGATGAGAAGAAATCTGCTGCAATGTAGGCCGTCGCATTTACTGCATAGGATGCACCGAAAAAGATTCCTATTATGGAGACGGGAGCATCAAATGCGTCGAATACCAACTGATTCAAGTTGTAATAACTCCCATAGAATCCATCGAGCATGCTTGTGCCGATTAGAAGAAGCAATACCGCAAAAGCGGATTCTCCAACACGCCAGGTTTCGCGTCTGAACATCTTGGCCGCGTCAAACCTTCCCTTTTCAGAGCTTTCAGAACGGGTCGCTTCCGTCCTCTCAATGGGATACAGAAGGAAAAGCTGCAGGAGATAGAAAACGGAGACACATACGTAGAGGGCGCTCCAAGATACTTGGGCAATGAAAGATCCGAGCACAATCGCCATTCCCGTAGCGATTGATTGCGCGGCAAGCAGCCGAGCGTTGATGGTGAGGAAACGCTCTCCTTGACCGGCATTCCGGGCAATTTCATATAAAAGTGCTTGTTCGGATCCCGATTGAAGGGAGTAGGCGAGTGCCTCAACAAGGGAAAGCACGACAAGAAAGGGACCTGAGAGCAACAGCATGCCAGCCGTATGGAAGAAAAGCAGCAGCACGCCCACTTGAATCGAAAACTTCTTTCCAAAGAAATCGCCTATCAGCCCTGTTGGCAGCTCGAGGACGACCGTTGCAATGTTAAACAGGGCTTGATAAAGCGCGATTTCCGTGACAGACATTCCTTTCTCCGCAAGGAAAAGTAGAAACACTCCCCGATTTAAAACAAATCCCGCGAGAACGAAAAAGACGGAATAGATGTGCAGTTGCGTAGCGGCATTCTTATTCATTTGGCACTTCCATCAACTAATTTTGTCGGGCCGCTCGCTACTGACTCGAAGCCTGAAGTGTTCACAGCTGATGTGAAGAGCGGTAAAGCTTTTGCACAGGGTATCAATGGAATACATCCGAAGCGTTTTCGGCAGTATCATCGGCGAAGGCGGGATTAGCCTTTACGCGGCGCTCACCCTCGATGTATTTGACGATTTGATCAATCGTCTGGTTGGCGTGGCTCTTGAGCTTTCGCTCATAGAAGAAGAGGCCAAGCTTGCCGCGCGTGCCAGACGTGTTGCCACCCACACCCTGAAAATCCTCGGTATAGGTGAGCTCGCAGGCACCATCGCCAGCAGGTGCAGCCTCATAGCGCATGGTATTGATGCCCGCCGCATACTGAAAACGGACCTCATAGAGGCACGGGTAGTCAAAGTGCTTGATCTTAACCTTGATCGCCGTGCCCTTGGCCTTGCCTTTTGCGGACTGGGCGCGCTTCTCGTACTTATAGCCGTTGAGCTTGTTGCGGCTGGGACGCTTGCCCGTGGCGTTCTCGATATCCTGCATGATGAACCCCGCCAGAGCGTCAAAAAGCTCCTCCGGCGTCACCTTAAGCATTTTGGTGAGCTGCATGATGGCTCCTTATTCGTTTGAACCGTTCGAGTCATTGTACCGCCCCAGGCTCTCCCATGCGTTGCGGTGAAATGCGGACTGTTTGGCGGCTTTTTTGGCCAAAACAGTCCGTATTCCACCGCAAGTTATCTGAGGGCTAGAGATTGTAGGTGACTACTTGAGGTTCGGCGGGTTCGACGAAGATGGCTGGATTCGTCTGCTCCACGCGAACGAACTTGACCGTCACCGCCTCAACGCCCGCCTTGTGCAACACGTCGGCGTAGACGCGCGCCTGCAGGGCGTGCTTCTCGAGCAGCTGTTCCGGCGTCTCATCCGGCGTGCCACCCGTCTTGTAATCAATGACCAGGGCGCGCGACGGATCGGCCGGGTCGGTGGCCAGTGCATCGATGGCGCCCTCGGCATAGGCACCGTAGCGGGCGATGTCCTCGTCCTCGCAGCCCAGCGAAAAGAACGGCACCTCGGCGCGAACGCACGGCCAGGCAAGCAGCTCGGCACGGACCGCCGACTTGAGCCAGCGGTCCAGGGCAACGTCGAAGCGTTCGCGCTGCTCCGGCGTCAGGCACCACAGGCGCGCCAGCGCATCGGCACGCTCAGCGGGCAGCGCATCGGCACCCATCTCGATCAGCCACTGGCAGGCGGCATGGAACGCCGAGCCCAGCGCCATGGGGTTGCCGGCGGGCTCAACGGCGGCCACGCCTGCATCCGTCATCTCGGAACCATCCGACTCCGCATCATCGCCAGCCTCGTCCATGGGCACATGCGCCTCGGCGGCTCGGTCCTCGGACTCGGCATGCAGCACCGCGGCAATTGACGAGTAGCTGTACGAATCGCGCGCCGGATACGGGCAGGTGCCCATGCGCACGCCCACCGCCTGGGGATACACGAGCTCAAACGCATCGGGCTCGGGGTCGGCAGGACCGGGAACAGCGGCGTGGGCATCCGCACCGGCACCCTCCGGCTCCGCATCGCCGCGGACAAGCCTGCCCTCGACATCCAGCGAAGCGTTGACCTCAAACGACTGCTCGCCAAACGTAAAGTCCGAAAGCGAGATGAGCTCGTAGTCGCCCGGCTTGGAGTTGTCGAACACCAGGCGGTCGGCATCGAGCTGCGGCATGTCCAGAGCGTCGGTAGGCAGAATACGACGCAGCACGTCATAGGTCAGATCGGTCTCGACGTCGAAGGTCGGCGCCGTCACCTTGCCGCGGCTCACGCCGGCATCCATCGCCAGAATGACCAGCTCTCGCGCACGCGTCATGGCGACATAGAGCAAGCGAGCCCGCTCCTCGAGCGAAAGCTGCAGGTCGTCGTTACGCAGGCGGGCAAATGCCTCGGCGGGAGAGCCCGTCGCACAGACGTCCTCCATGAGCTCTGGCGGCAGCCACAGCGACATGCCCTTGCCCTTAAACGCGTGCTCAAACTGCTTTTTGACGTCATCGCCCTTCACGAACGTGCCGTCCGCGAGTTTAACGCCGTCGAAGCGTGCCGGCAGCGCCACGACCTGCGCTCCGCCCTCGACACGCCCCATCTGAGCCGCACCGGACGATTTGCGCACGCCAAAACACTCGGCAACCGCTACGACCGGATACTCCAGACCCTTGGACGCATGCACCGTCATGATGCGCACCGCGCCGTCGCCCTCCTCGTTGAGCGCGCCCGGGGCCTCCTTGCCCGCCAAGAAGCGGTCGAAGGCGAGCGCGATGGAGCGCGGAGAATTGCCGAGCTCAGCCTCCGCCTCGGCCACGGCGTCGAGCGCCTTGAGCACGTTGGCGGCGATGGCCTTGCCCTCGGGACCACGCTGCGCCAGACGCACAAACCAGCCGGAGGCGTTGACAGTATCGCGCGCGATGGCGGCGAACGAATCGCGCCCCACGCGACGAAGCGCATAGCGCAGCACCTCGCGGGCGCGCGTCAGCAGCGGCAGATTCCGCAGCCCCGGCACATCGCAATCGCTCATGATGCCCACGTCGATGTTGCGGCGCGAGGTCTCCCCCGTCTGGTCGTCCAGCTTGGTCGCCAGCGCCAGGAACTCCTGAGCGCCGAGCGCAAACATCGGCGAGGCCAGCAGCGGCATAAGACCCTGCGCCGTATCGGCCGGGTTAGCAAGCGCGCACACCAGGGCACGCACCGTTTGGACCTCGGCAGCCTGGGCAAAGACCGAGCCGCCCGCGATGACGCAGTCGAGCCCCTGGTCGCGGAAGGCCTGCGCATAGACATCGGCGTTGGTCATGCGGCCCAGCAGCAGGACCATGCTGCCCTGGGGCTGGCCCGCTTTAACGAGTGCTTGGAATCGCTCCGCAATCGCACGAGCTTTCGCCTGCGTTCGCTCCTGCGTACTGCCACCGGCAACGAAGATCGCCTGGCGGCGCGATGCCTTCGCCTTGAGCTTGTCCTCGCGTTCGTCGCTCGGTTCAAGATCCAAGAACCCCTGCATCAAACCACCGGTGTCGCCGTCAAAGACGCGCGCCACATAGCGCAGCACCTCGTCGTGGCTGCGGAAGTTGCGTACAAGCTTGACGAGCTCGCCGGCGGGGGCATCGGATGCGACAGCCGTCTCGGGCGCAGCAGAGGAGCCCACTTTGCGCTCCTGGCGGCGGAAGACCTCGACCTCGGCGCCACGGAAGCGGTAAATCGACTGCTGCGCATCGCCCACGGTACACAGCGCACGCTCACCCGCGCCGGTCAGGTAACGGATCAGGTCGACCTGCATCTGGTCGGTATCCTGGAACTCGTCGATCATGACCATCTTAAAGCGACCTTCATAGGCCGCTCGGATGGCGGGATAATCGCGCAGCGCCTCGTACGCCATGCGCAGCAGGTCGTTGTTATCAAGCGCGGACTGGTCAGCCTTGAGCGCGCGGTATTCCGCCTCCACAGCACGAGCAAGCCCCACCAGCGCATCGAGCGCGGGACCACCGCAGGCCAGCACGATATTGATAAACGCATCGGCAGCCTCGGCCTTGAGTAGCTCCACCTGCTCCTTAGAAAACGCCTTGCTCGCCCGAGGCATGCTGCACGACATCATGAGTCGCGCCGCATCCTCCATGGTTTTGCCGCTCGCCTCAAACGCGTCGATGGCGTCGAGTGCCACCTGTGCCTTTTCGGTCGCGGCCTTGCTCGCACCCAACGCCGCGCGATAGGCGTCGGCAAGCGCCGAGGTGTCAGCCTGGCCGCGCGCCACGCACACATCGTCCATGCCGCCCGGCAGCTGACTCGATAGCTCCAGCAAGTCGCGCACCAGTCCTTTAATGGTGGTACCGGCGCCAAACGGCCCACCCTCGCCCGCCATGGGATACCAAGCGTAGAGGGCCTTAAGCGAAGCGGCGAGCTCGGGGGCGGCATCGGGCGCCGTCGCGCGGGCCAGCACATGCTCAACAGCCTGGTCCATAAGCTCGTCGGTATCGGTGAGCACCGTGAACTCGGGATCGATGCCCAGCTCCAACGCATGTGCGCGCAGGATACGCGAGCACATGCCGTGAATGGTCGAGATCCACGCATCGTCGACGGTCAGGGCTTCCTCGTCCATGCCCTCGTCGATGAGCGCGCGACGCACGCGGTCGCGAATCTCGGCCGCGGCATCTTTGGTAAAGGTAATGGCGAGCACCTGATCCAGATGCTCGACAAACGGACCGGATTCGGGCGAGAGCGCATAGACGATGCGGCGCGTGAGGGTAAAGGTCTTGCCCGAGCCGGCACCTGCCGAGACAAACAGCGGGCGGTCGAGCGTTTTGACGACTTGCAGTTGTTGCGGCATCAAAGTCGAAAGATCCATGGTCTACACGTCCCTCCTTACAAACGTTCCTTCGTGGTTATACGAGCAGCGCGCATGCGCGGCCTGCGTCGACGCCGGGTCGACGGCGGCAACGTTGCCCGCCTCGAGCTCGCGCAGGCGCTCGGCGATGCCGTCCTCCACGCGATCGAGCAGGGCGTCGAAGTCCATGCTGCCGCCCTCGCCGGGAAAGCCCTTCTTAAGCCCCGGGATGCGGCCGTCACCACGCTCCTCCTCGAGCAGCTCGGCACTCGCGGCGCCTCGCAGCGCCGGTTTGCCGCCCTTGGTCGAAAAATAGAGCGCCGCGCGGGTGTCCAGATCCAGCGCCCGGCGCATAGCCTGCGCATAGATAAGCGTCTGGGTATGGGGCGGCAGCCACCGCGGATCGTCGATGGGCGCCGTGCCTGATTCCTCGTCGCGCACCGTAGGGTCGGCGAGCTTAAACTCCTCAACGCCCGTGCGATGCTTGTAGTCGATTACCACGGCGCGATTCTCGGCGTCCACGTCCACGCGGTCGATGCGCCCGCCAAGCGGCCAGCCGGCATACTCGACCTGGAGCTCGTTGAACGCAAACTCCAGGTAGCGCGGCGCGAAGGGCGCGAGCGCCTCGGCTTCATAGGCAAGCACGCCCTCCAGCTGCGGCAAAATCTCGGCCACTTGGCGCTCCTCCACTGGAGAGAGCGGCACCAGCGGGCCCTCGGTACCGCGCTTGCCGGCGTGCTCGGCCAAGGTCTCGGCAAAGACCTCGTGCAGCAGCTCCTGAGCACGTGGCAGGTTCTCGGGCGTCACGCGCTCCATGCCCTCCTGGGGCAGACGGGCATGCAAGTGCTCCAGCACGTCATGGACAAAGTTGCCCTTCTCCATGTTGCCAAAGCCGGCGTCGATCGACTGGGGTTTGACGCGATACGAGACGAACCAGCACAGCGGGCAGGTCGAATAGGCCTCGATCTGCGAGGCAGACGTCAGGCGCGGCACCAGCGGCGCATCCTCGCCCTCGCCATCGCGACGGCGCAGGACCAGATACGGAATGGCTTCATCGCTCAGATGCTGAGGAGCTTCGCAGGTCACGCGCTCGCGCCTAAGACCTTCGCCTGCCGCGGGATCGAAGTCCCTTACGATATCGTCCTCACCCACGCACTTCGCCTTGTCGGCGCCAACGGCCTTAGCGTCGTCAGCGGCCTTGTCGGCGTCAGCGGCCTTAGCATCGTTAGCGGCCTCGGCATGCGCCCGCAACTCGGTCCACACGGCAGCCGGGTAGCACTCGCGCGTCTGGCGATCGTGCGTCACGCGGGCAAGCGCAACCGGACCGCGCGCGGCCTGCATCGCGCGGCCAAAGCGCACGCGCAACAAGGCGGCAGGCTCAAGCGTCACACCGCTGCGATCTAACTCTGCCGTCAGCGTTGCCAGCGGGCCCTCCTCATGTGAGAGCGGATAACTGTCCAGGTCGACGTCGGCAAACAGCACGGCATCGTAGCTGCCGGGGCGCAGAGCCGCCGCATCGGCAAGCGAAGCAAAGCGAACCTGGGCGCGTGGCGCACGGTCAACCTCGTAGGTCTCGTAATCGTAGGCGGCGCTACGCTTGTCCACCTTGGTTCGAATGTCATCGAGCACGGGCACGATCGCGGCCTGCGACACGTCGAGCGCACGGGCGCCATTCATAAGGATGTCGATGACGTGGCGCAGCAGGGCCACCTCCGCCTGGCGACGGGCCTGACCGTCGAGACCGCCAAGCGCGCGATCGGGCAGTGCCTCGGCAACGGCAAGCATGGCCTTGAGCGCCGTCACGGGCTTGTCACGCCACAGCGCCTGGAACACGTCCGAGACCACGCACGGCACGTTCTTAAACCAGTTCTCGTCGCTCGCCGCCTTGCGCGCGCCCCTCACCTGGCCTTGGACGCTCTGCAGCAGGCTCTTAACGCCCGCGGTAGTCTTGCTGCGCGAGAGACGCATATTCTTATCGAAGGTACGGGCATTGACGGCATCAGCGCCCGAAAGCGGACTGTAAATCCAGTCGGTAAGCTCCGGCGCGGGCCACCACTCAGTCTTAGAAGCTGCCCCTTCGTCGGCGGCCTTCATACGCTCGATCAGGTTGGCGAGCGCCGTGAACTGCCTGCCCGCAATGGATTGAGAAAACGCCGTGAACTCAACTGTCTCGGCAGCGATATGACGAGCCGCCAGACGAGAGGCGAGCTCACCGAACAGCTGGGGTGCCCGGGCAGAAACAACGAGCACGCGTACGGGGTCGGCGGGCGTTGCAGCAGCCTTATCGTCCTTGGACTCCTTGTGCGTTTTCGCCAACTTATCGATGGCGTCCGCATAAGCATGGGCACGGGCATGGGGGCCGGCGACCTCAATAAAGGCAGGCTGAGCGGCGGTCCCGCAAGCGGCATCAGACGCGACGGCGTCCTCCCTCAGCGGCGCGGCCTCGAACAGCACACCGCGGGCATCAAATGCCGCGGCAAGCTCCTCGCGCATCGCCGCCTGCTCGCAGGCAAGCAGTACGACGACCTCTCCCCCATTGTTCGCCACGGCAGACAGCAGCTCGAGCAGGCCGTGCGTAAACGACGTGATACCGCGCACGCATACGGCGCGGGTGCACGCCGGCAGGTTATCGGCCAGGGCATCGGCCATAATGTCAGCCGCCTCGCAGGGCTCGACCATATCTCGACGGTCCAAACCGCGCGCATAGGCGCACAAAAGTTCAAACACGCGAGCCTCGGCGTCGCTTTTGGGCTTGGGCTTGCAAACGTTGTCGCAGCAACGCTCGGTGCCTGTCCCTGCCACACCCGGCAGCACATCGCGAGCCATACGCGCGAGCATACGCACCGTGCCCTGGCTGCGCGAAAGCGGCTGCAGGTCGGCGTCGTCGAGGCGCGATACCATGTCCGAAAACAGCATCTGGCGCTGCAGGTTGTCGACGAAACCGCGCCCGTCGCCCAAAAGCTCCCAAAGCGAGCGAAGCCACGATGTAGGCGTCTTGTAGTCAATACCCAGCGAAACGCCGGCTTCCGCCGCATCATGACGGCACAGGTCGAGCTCAGCAAACGTTGGCGCCAGCAGCACGGCACGCCCGTGGCGGGCAATAAGGTCGGCAAGCAGCGCCGCCTCGGCATCGCTCAAATCCGCGCCGGCGTTGGTGGTATAGATTCGAACAGGCATGGTCCTCCACTCAAACCGTTCGCAATATTCAATGTTTCCATCCTACCCGCCCGCGCGGACAGATTTGCCCCACGCCAACAGATTTGACCCCTTGGAGACGGAGGAAAATGGATCACCGAGGAGGTCAGTCTAACCCAGCAATCCGTTTTCCTCCGTCCCCAAAGGATCAAAAAACCGCCCCCGAAGGGACGGTTCTGCGCAATTCGTTTGTTGCCGCTGGCCTACTCGCCATCCTCCAGTTTGATGAGGATCTTGCGATAGCCGCCGTACTCGCCGTTGAGTGCCTTTGAAACGCGGCTCACCGTAGTGGACGAAGCGCCGGTGCGGGCCTGAACCTCAACATAAGGCTCGCCCTCATCCAGATAACGCGCAACCTGCAGACGCTGCGATAGATCGCAGATCTCGCGCGGCGTGCAGATATCGGTCAAAAACGCTTGGATATCCTTCTCGTCATCCAAAAGACTAAATGCGTGGACCAGCTGCTTGACATCAGGCTTGTCAAACATGTTCTCGATATTCATCGATCACCGCCAAACCCGCCAAAAGGCATCGAAGTTGATACTGACATCGGGCATCGTTCGCCCGTTCTATGCAATAGGGCAACGCGTGTGGCTTTTGCCCGTAGCAGTTTAGCACACCACCAAACTAAAGCGACAAAACTCTCTGCCAGCGGCGCATTTTCTAGGACGAACGCCGTTTTGAAACCGAATGCGCACGTAAGCTCCACGAATATCTGAGACAATGGGCGGCCGAACAAGGCGGCACACCCGAGCGGCCGTCCAAGCTGCCGCAGCAAACCGCTTCACGCGACACCGACGCACCCTGCGCAAGAAAGGATTCACACCATGCGCTTTATGCTTAACTGGCTCTTTACCTCGATCGCCATCGCGATTGCCACGTTCCTCGTCCCCGGCATCCAGCCCTTCGGTTTTGCCGAGGCCTGGGTCTGTTTCGCCTTCGTGGGACTGTTCCTGAACATCGTCGATTCGCTCGTCAAGCCGTTCCTGACGGTTATCTCGCTGCCGCTCACGATCATTACGCTGGGTATTTTTCAGCTCGTAGTCAACAGCTTTATGCTCGAGCTGGCCAGCTATCTGTCGGTCAATCTGCTGGGCGCGGGTATCTCCATCGCCAGCTTTGGATCGGCCTTTATGGGCAGCATCCTGGTGTCCATCATGCGCAGCATTCTCGATAGCATCGCCGAGGGCTAAAACGGCCATTCCGGCCGCGCCCGTCTCAACAGCCCAAAACGAAGGCCGCCCATCGCAAAAATGGGCGGCCTTCTTATTTGCCAAGTCTCAAAGGGCGAGAGAATCTGCCATTTCCACCCTGTCCCCACATGGCAGGTGTGGGTTAGATGACGTAATCGTAGCCTTCATTGGGAGCGACAAGTTGATCGAGCGTCACACCGTCGAGGTAGTCGTTGATGAGCTTGTCAAGGTTCTTCCACACGTCGAGCGTGGGGCACTCATCAGATCGCGAGCAACCCTTGCAGTCGCCATCCAGGCAGGCGACCGGCGCCAGGCTGCCCTCGGTCAGGCGCAAGATCTCGCCCACCGTGTACTGCTCGGGCGGGCGCGTAAGCACGTAGCCGCCGCCCTTGCCGCGCATGCCCGAGAGCATATTGGCGCGCACGAGCGTCGCCAGAATATTCTCGAGGTACTTCTCCGAAATCCCCTGGCGCGCCGCGATCTCTTTGAGCGGGATGCGACCGGCCGCCTGATGCTCGGCCAGGTCGACCATAACGCGTAGGGCATATCTGCCCTTTGTGGAAACCAACATATATATAGCTGCCTTTCGGTCTTTTAATTCGTAGAAATTCTAGCCGAAAAATTGGTTTTGAAAATACCTATTCCCGTCAAGATGGTTAATCGACTCGTAATAATCTTCTATTTCCTATTGCGTTACTAGGCTTTACTGTCTACTATGCTTGCCAACAGCAAAACGAACAACCTATAAGGTTTGTGGGTTTCGCTGCTACACACACCGTAAAACCACACGGTATCCAGTCATTTGAACACTTTGGAGGTTCACCATGAGCAATGTTTACACGTCCATCGATCAGCTTATCGGCCACACCCCGCTTCTGGAGCTCACCCACTTCGAGGCCGACGAGGACCTCAAGGCCCGTGTGCTCGTCAAACTGGAATACTTCAACCCCGCCGGGTCCGTCAAAGACCGCGTCGCCAAGAACATGATTGACGAGGCCGAGAAGGCCGGCAAGCTCGTGCGCGGTGGCGACTACACCATCATCGAGCCCACGAGCGGCAACACCGGCGTCGGCATCGCTTCGGTGGCGGCGGCCCGCGGCTACAAGGTGATCATCACCATGCCCGAGACCATGTCCGTCGAGCGCCGCAAGCTGATGCAGGCATACGGTGCGCAGCTCGTGCTCACCGACGGCTCCAAAGGCATGAAGGGCGCTATCGCCAAGGCCGAGGAACTGCAGAAGGAGACGCCAAACAGCATCATCGCCGGCCAGTTTGTGAACCCCGCCAACCCCGCCATCCACAAGGCCACGACCGGCCCCGAGATCTGGGATGACACCGACGGCGAGGTCGACATCTTCGTCGCCGGCGTTGGAACCGGCGGCACCGTGACCGGCGTGGGTGAGTTCCTTAAGGAGCAGAACCCCGAAATCAAGGTCGTCGCCGTCGAGCCCGCCACTTCCCCGGTGCTCTCCAAGGGCCAAGCCGGCCCGCACAAGATCCAGGGTATCGGCGCCGGTTTTGTGCCCGACGTCCTCGACACCCAGGTCTATGACGAGATCATCCCCGTCGAGAACGACGACGCCTTTGCGACCGGCCGCGCCGTGGGCCACAAGGAGGGCGTGCTCGTGGGCATTTCGTCCGGCGCCGCCGTGTGGGCCGCGCTGCAGCTGGCCAAGCGCCCCGAGAACGAGGGCAAGACCATCGTGGCCCTGCTTGCCGACACCGGCGAGCGCTACCTGTCCACGGCGCTCTTCCAGGACTAGGGCCTGTCGCCCATAGGTTGAGCCCACGGACGAGCCGGTCTCCTTTCTCCCGGCAGTCTGAGCCCATCCAATCAGGGTGTCCCACGAGACGCCCGAACTTGCTACAATGTCTGCGGCGCGGAACCAGCCTCCCGCGCCGCTTTTCTTTTTTGGCCACATGCCACCAAGGAGAACCTCCCCATGCACAACAAGCGCGTGCTCGTCGCCATGAGCGGCGGCGTCGATTCCAGCGTGACCGCGTACCTGCTCAAAAGCCAGGGCTACGAATGCGTCGGCGCCACCATGCGCCTCACCTGCCCCGCGCCCGATCCCGCCACGGGCATGAGTAAGGTCGACCGCGACATCGCCGATGCGAAGGCCGTCGCCGAGCGTCTGGGGATACCCCACCATGTGCTCGACTTGCAGCAGACCTTCGACCACAGCGTTATCGAGCGCTTTGTGAACGCCTACCAGGAGGGGCTGACGCCCAACCCGTGCATCATCTGCAACCGCCACATAAAGTTTGGCACGTTGCTCGGTGCGGCGCTGGACATGGGCTGCGACTACATCGCAACGGGTCATTACGCCAAAACAAGCCAGACAGTAGACGGCACCTGGCAGCTGCATCGCGGCGAAGATCCCAAAAAGGACCAGAGCTACTTTTTATATTCGCTTACGCAGGAGCGCCTAGCGCACACGATCTTTCCGCTGGCAGGCCTAGACAAAGAGCGCGACGTGCGCCGCATAGCCGCCGAGCAAGGCTTTACCAACGCCCAGAAGGCCGAAAGCGAGGACATCTGCTTTATTCCAGACGGTGACTACGCGGGCTATATCGAGCGCCGCTGCGGACATCCCGCTGCACCGGGCGACATTGTGTGGCGCGACGGCAGCGTGGTCGGACGCCATAACGGCGCGTTGCGCTATACCATCGGCCAGCGCAAGGGCTTGGGCGTCGCGATGGCGCATCCCGTGTATGTGACGGGCGTCGATGCCGCCAACAACACCGTGCATCTGGGCGAGGCCGAGGACCTAACGGCCACAGCACTCACGGCCGACGACTGGATCTGGAGCGCCCCTGCCGACCGCATGGAGGCAGAACTCGATGCCGGCGGCATTCGCGTGGGCGCCAAGTACCGTTACCGTCAGAAAGACCAAGCAGCGACCCTTACGCGCGGCGAAGACGGGCAAATGCTGCTGACTTTTGACGAGCCGCAGCGAGCCATCGCCCCCGGCCAGGCCGTTGTAGTCTACCACGGCGACATCGTCCTCGGCGGCGGCACGGTGACCGGCGCACTTAAGTAGCCCCATCCCCTTCATAAATTGCGGTGAAATAGGGACTGTTTAAGCGTTTAAAACCGCCAAACAGTCCCTATTTCACCGCAACTTAGAGAGGACGGCCTCGGTCGGTACTGCCGTATCAGCCGAGGCCGCTGCATCGCTAGCGCTGTACGTAGGCTCGGACCAGCTCGTAGGTGTTGCGCACGCCGTCCATGTGGCTGCGCTCGTAGTTGTGGCTCGCATACACGCCGGGGCCGATCAGGCCGTGACGGATGTCGTAGCCGGCAGAGAGCGTGGCCTCAACGTCCGAGCCGTAGTGCGGGTACACGTCGATGGCGTAGTCAAGTTCAAGCTCGCGCGCGATATTGGACAGCGTGGTCACCAGGTCGTAGTTGTACGGACCACCCGAATCCTTGGCGCAAATCGACACCATGCGCTCGGTGCAGCCCAGGTCGTCGCCCACGCAGCCCATGTCAACGCTGATCATCTCGCGCGTGTCGGCCGGCACGAAGGCACCGCCATGGCCGACCTCCTCGTACACGGTAAAGAGCAGCGAAACCTTACGCGAAAGCGTCACCTCGCCAGCGGCGACGGCACGCGCCAAGCCCAGCAAAATGGCGGCCGAAAGCTTGTCATCCAGGAAGCGGCTCTTAATGTAGCCGCTCTCCGTCACCGTGGTACGCGGATCCATAGCGATGATGTCGCCGGTCTGAATACCCAGCTCGAGCACATCGTCCTTGCTGTCAACGTTCTCGTCGAGCAGGATCTCCATGTTCTTCTCGATGGTCTTGACCGGCTCGTCGGCCACGTGCGCCGAAGGCTCGGTGTTGAGGACCACGCCCGTGTAGACATTGCCGTCGCGCGTATAAACGGTGCAGTTCTCGCCATCGGCCGTAGACCACTGATGCCCACCAAGCGTCGTGGGACGCAGGCGGCCATTGTCCTTAATGGAGCGCACCATGGCGCCCAGGGTATCGACATGGCTCGCCAGTACGAGCGGCTCACCCTCGCCACCAAGTTCAACGAGCACGTTACCCTTATTAGAACGCTCAGGCCCAAACCCCATATCGTGCAGGGTCTCCATCAGATAATCAGTCGCCGCACGGGTATAGCCCGTCGGCGAAGCAATCGAGGTAAGCGCCTTCAGCTGGTCAGTAATATAGGAGAGCGTAGAATCCATCTTGGACACCAAAGTCACCCTTTCATATCGAATTAAACCCACAGCAACAATACCACCGCGAACCATCTTTTTACTTAGCGAGATAACCCATTGAGCTCCTCAGAACTGCGCCCGCCACGATAACGAGCCGGCGGGCCCCTGCCCGTTACCCCAACAATCTTCCGGCTGTTGGCCGGATCCCCCCGCCCAACTATGTGCGCAGGGGGGGCTTCCGACTTGTCCGAGGACGATTGTGGGGCTAACGGGCAGGGGCCCGCCGAACCAAGTTAGGCAACCGGGCAGATCTTCTTGAAGAGCTCGATGACGTCGTCGAACGTCGCCTCGCGCGGGTTACCCGGGAAGCAGGCGTCGGCCATGGCGTCCTTGGCCAGGACCTCGATCTCGTCAGCCTTCATGGCCTCGCAGACGTGCGGGATGTTCACGTCGGCGGAGAGCTGCTTGACGGCGGCGATGGCGGCGTCGGCGGCCTCGTCGGTGCTCATGCCCGTGGTGTCAACGCCCATGGCAACGGCAACCTTGGCCAGGCGCTCGGCGCAAACCGGCTTGTTGAACTCCATGGCAATCGGCAGCAGCATGGCGCAGGCGACGCCGTGCGGGGTGTCGTAGTGAGCGGACAGGGTGTGAGCCATGGCGTGGTCGATGCCCAGGCCAACATTGGAGAAGCCCATGCCGGCGACATACTGGCCAAGAGCCATGCCCTCGCGGCCGGAGCCGGGCTGACCGGACTTGGCCTCGGCGACAGAGTCGCGCAGGTTCTCGCTGATCAGCTTAATAGCCTCAAAGTGGAACATGTCGGAGAGCTCCCAAGCGCCCTTGGTGGTGTAGCCCTCGATAGCGTGGGTCAGAGCGTCCATGCCAGTGGAAGCGGTCAGGCCGGCAGGCATGGAAGCCATCATGTCGGGATCGACGACAGCAACCTCGGGGGCATCGTTGGTGTCGACGCACACGAACTTGCGGACCTTCTCAGGGTCGGTGATGACGTAGTTGATGGTCACCTCGGCGGCGGTACCGGCGGTCGTCGGCACGGCGATGGTGAACACGGCGTGGTTCTTAGTGGGAGCAACGCCCTCGAGGCTGCGGACATCGGCGAACTCGGGGTTGTTGATAATAATGCCGATGGCCTTAGCGGTGTCCATGGAGGAGCCGCCACCAATGGTCACGATAGCGTCAGCCTCGGCGGCCTTGAAGGCCTCGACGCCGTCCTTGACGTTCTGGATGGTGGGGTTGGGCTTGATCTCGGAGTAGAGGCTCCAAGCGATGCCGGCGGCATCGAGCTCATCGGTCACCTTAGCGGTAACGCCAAACTTGACCAGATCGGGGTCGGAGCAGACGAAGATCTTCTTGTAGCCGCGACGCTGGAGCTCGCCGGGGATCTCCTTGATGGCGCCGGAACCATGATAAGAGATGGTATTGAGAACGAAACGATTAGCCATTGATAGCCTCCCATCGTGTGCGGGGCACCCATTACGCCCCGCGCTATAAGTCCCATCCTAACGCTTTTGAAACAAAAAACGCGTGAGAACGTCAAACTATTTAAAGCGTTTCAACAGACGATGAAAAATATTGCGGCAAAGGGACAGCCCCTTTGCCGCATTCGGTTACTTTCGGCAGCCCTCTTTCCAAGCCTCGGCCGCAACCTTCCAGCGTAAGCGCAAGTCGCGCTCGCGGTCGATGAACATGATGGCAAACGCGACAAACAGCAGCAAGCTCGCCACGACGATGGCATGCAGGCCCATGCGTTCAATACACCAGTTGCCCAACACGGCGCCAAACACAAAGGTAAAGATCACGCCAAAGTACAGCAGGCCGTTTTCCAAAAAGCCGCGCCTGTGGGTGATGATGTAATCGTCCACGTTTTGCAGCGCGTTGCGCAAGTTGCCGATGCACATGGTCGTAGCGATGCCGTGACCGTGGATCTTGCGGAAGCTCTCGACTTGCATGCCGCAGGCAAAAGAGGTGAGGCAGTTGGCGAGCAGGTTGTAACCGCCACCGGGGATAAAGCTCACGCCCAGCAAGATGACGGCTTCAAAGAACACCGTCACCTGACGCCAGTGGATCACGCTGCCAAACCGCTCGTGTACCAGATCGGCAAGCATAATACCCACGGCAAACGACACCACAGGGAAGAAGTAGCGCCCCGCAAGTGCCCAGTTGCCCTCCGAGATGCTCACTCCCACGAGCAGGATGTTGCCTGTTTGCGCGTTGGCGAAAACATGGTCGCGCCCAATGTACGAATACACGTCCATAAAGCCACCGGCGAGCGCCAAGATGATGCCCAGCTCAATAGACTCCGATATCTGTTTGGCACGCTGCATCGTCGTGCATCCTCCTTGTTGACGACTCTCTCGTGCGTTGGCGGAAACATAGCCGCCGTTCATACTGTAACCCATTGACAACATGGCGTGCGCGCGAGACGACCCCTTCGACACAGGGATACACAGTCTGGAAACAAACAACACCCGCATCGACACGCCGATCCGCCAGCTCGTGTACTCCACCAGTCTTTTTAGCCCCGTCCCAAAAAGACTGGTTACAATTACGTGCAGCATACAAACACCGGGAGGGATCGTGGCAAAAAAGCCTCAGCACGCTCAGAACAACCAGCGCAGTCAGCAGGGCAAACAGGGCCAGCAGCAAAAGCGCGGCGGCAAGGCGCAGGGCACGGTCGCCCGCACCAAGCATTCCCAAGCGACGCCCGCCCGCCCCTGGCGCCCGGGCCGCGATAGATTCCTCCCCGTCAGTCGCGCCGACATGGATGCACGCGGCTGGGACCAGTGCGACTTTGTCTACATCTGCGGCGACGCCTACGTGGACCACCCCAGCTTTGGCATGGCCATTATCAGCCGCGTCCTCGACGCGCACGGCTACAAGGTGGGCATCATCTGCCAGCCCGACTGGACCGACCCCGCCAGCATCAGCGTGCTCGGCGAGCCGCGCCTGGGCTTTTTGGTCAGCGCCGGTAACATGGACTCCATGGTCAACCACTATTCGGTGACCAAGCACCGCCGCCACACCGATGCCTACACGCCCGGCGGCGAGGAAGGTCACCGCCCCAATCGTGCCGTCACGGTCTACGGCAACCTCATCCGCCAGACGTTTAAGGACGCTCCCATCATTATCGGCGGCATCGAGGCAAGCCTGCGCCGCCTGGCCCACTACGACTACTGGCAGGACAAGCTCAAGCGCTCGGTACTACTCGACTCGGGCGCCGATATCCTCATCTACGGCATGGGCGAGCACGCAATCGTCGAGATCGCCGACGCGCTCGACGCGGGACTGCCCGTCGACCAGATTACCTATATCAATGGCACCGTTTACCGCACGGGTTCGCTCGACGAGGTCTACGACTACGACCTGCTGCCCAGCTGGGACGACCTTACCGCCGACAAGCTCAACTACGCACGCAGCTTCAATGTGCAGCAGCAGAATATGGACCCCATCACCGGACACCGCCTGGTAGAGCCCTACCCCAACAGCGTCTATGTGGTGCAGAACCCGCCATCGGCGACGCTCACCACCGATGAGATGGACGAGGTAGCCGAGCTCCCCTACGCACGCGATTGGCATCCCGACTACGACGTGGCAGGCGGCGTGCCGGCCTTTGCCGAGATCAAGTTTTCCATTAGCTCCAACCGTGGCTGTTTTGGTGAGTGCTCATTTTGCGCCCTCACCTTCCACCAGGGGCGCGTGCTGCAGATGCGCAGCCACGATTCGATCATGCGCGAGGCCGAGCTGCTCACGCGCGATCCCGAGTTTAAGGGCTACATCAACGACGTGGGCGGACCGACGGCAAACTTTAGCCGCCCTGCCTGCGACAAGCAGCTCAAGCACGGCGTGTGCAAGAACAAGCGCTGCCTGTGGCCGAGCGTGTGCAAGAACATGGTGGTCGACGAGAGCGGCTACACGCAGTTGCTGCGCGACCTGCGCCAGCTGCCGGGCGTCAAGAAGGTCTTCGTCCGCAGCGGCATCCGCTTTGACTACACCATGGCCGACGCCTCGGACGAGTTTTTGCGCGAGCTGCTGGAGCACCATGTCTCGGGCCAGCTCCGCGTGGCACCCGAGCACGTGAGCGACGCGGTGCTGAGTGTGATGGGCAAGCCGAGCCGAGCCGTCTACGACGCGTTCTGCCGTAAATTTGAACGCCTGAACCGCGAATACGGACTCAAGCAGTACGTGGTGCCGTATCTGATCTCGAGCCACCCCGGCTCGACCATGAAGGAAGCCGTGGACCTTGCCGAAGCCGTGCGCGACATGGGCTACATGCCCGAGCAGGTGCAGGACTTCTACCCCACACCGTCCACCATGTCGACGTGCATGTACTACACCGGCGTGGATCCGCGCACCATGGAGCCAATCTATGTGGCGCGCGACCCGCACGAGAAGGCCATGCAACGCGCGCTCATCCAGTATCGCAAACCCGAGAACTACAAGCTCGTGCGCGAGGCACTGGAAAAGGCCGGGCGTCGTGACCTGATCGGCTACACCAAGCATTGTCTGATTCGCCCCGTGCCACCACGCCCGGGCGAGACATCGGCCAGCGGCGGGCATGGCACCGGCAAGAAGGGCGGCAAGGCCCACGGTGGCGCCGCCGGCAAGGGACCCAAGGGCAGCAAGGGCCACAGCGGCATGTCGCGTGCGCAGAACACCGCAGGCCGCAACCGCGCGGCCCAGGGGCGTCAGGGTGCCAACGGAGGCGGTCGCCGCAACTAGGGCAGCGGTGCGTTCGCTGCATCCACCCCACACGCGTGGCGCAGCGAACGCATTACCTCAACGAGGATGACGCCGGCGATAGCGACCGTAATTGCCACATCGAGCGGCGTGTTCACAAACCAGAGCAACGTCATGAGATACGACCCGGCATTAAAGGCAAAGTGCAGCAGGATCGTGTAGCGGAGCTTTCCGGTCGTCACGAGCACCCAACCAAAGATGAGGCCGGCGGCACCCGCGTAGCAACCCTGCACCCAATTCATGTGCATAAAACCGAAGATTGCCGCCTGCAGCACAATCGCCGCGGCAATACCCCACGTACTTGGGGCCGCCCAGGGCACCATGGCGCCGTCCTGCGCGCTCGCACGACGCCGGCGCTTCCAAAGTGGGCGGCACTGCGGATTAAACGCTCGGAGCGAAAACTCAAAAATAATGCCGCGCACCAGCAGCTCTTCACAAAATGGGGCGCCGAGCACCGTAGTCAGGACGGCGAGATAGCTGGTGTCGCCCATGCCTGTTTCCTCGACAAGCTCGCTGTAGTCGGCCGCGGCCTCGGGCAACAGCGACAGCGCGGCGTCGGTCACGTAACCAACGACCACCTGCAGGGCAAGGCCAATCACGATAACGCAGGCGATGCGTTTCCACGCCCCACGCGCTCCCCCGCCGAGCGGGTGCTCGCTTTGCCGGCGTGCCATAAACGAACGCGGCCACAGATAACGCCACCACAGCAGCGCCATCAAAAACGACGCCATCTGCGCGGCAGCCTGAAGCAATTGAATGTCGAGGTCATCGATCGAAAAACCCATGAACACTGACGCGACGCCCAGAGCGGAAAACAAAACCACGCTCAGGGCAATATCGGCAGCGACGACGCCAAAACAGGCAAGCGCCCAAATCATCGCATTGAGCATGCCGACCTCCTCCCGACGACTAGTCATTGGGGACGTTCTTCAACGACTAGCTGTTGAGGACACTCTTTGCCAAAGGCCCCGTTGGGCGAGATGTCAAACGGAAAGGTGCCGCAGCGATTGAACGCGGCGATAAACATGCGGATGGCGTTGGACGGCGTGGTGCCCACGAGCTGAGTTGCCGCCGCGAAGGCTGCCTTCTCCTCGGGCAAGACCTTCGCGACTACGGGGGTCATGTGTTCTGCCATGGCGCTTCCTTTTTGAAACGACGGTAGTGCGGATAGATGCGGGCCACGCGGCTGGGCGACGGGCTGTGAAGGCAACCCGATTGGCCCGCATCCGGAGTTTGTTTCTGCGGCGTTGGTATTACTTGGTATTCCTAAGTATTACCCCGCAGATAGAATACCACACCCGACCCCATGGGAACGGAGGAAAACGAATCATTTTGTAGCTGAGTTAGTATTTAGAGCGTGATGATGTCCGAGACATCGAGGGCCTGAGCGTCGGCGACATCGTGCGTGGCGAGCAGGAGCATGCGGCCGTCGAGCAGGTCGAGCACGACCTCGGCGCATGCGTCGCGTGCGGCGGTATCTAGACCGGTAAAGGGCTCGTCCAGAATAACGGCGCCGCCCGGGCACAGCAGGACTCGAGCGATCTCGACGCGACGGCGCTGCCCGCCCGAAAGCTCGGCCACGCGAGCATGCACGTCGATCCCTGGCACCAGCAGGCGCAGCAATGCCGCGGCGCTCGAAGCATCCACGCGCGCATCGGCGCACACCAACACGTTATCCAGCGCCGAGGCGGATTCGACCAAGCGTGCATCCTGAAACACCATCGAGCACGGCGCGGACTCCCCCGCCGCTAGCGCAAGCAGCGTCGACTTGCCCGCACCCGAAGCACCCATCACACAGATACGCCCGCCCGCGGGCACGTTGAGCGCCAGACCGTCCAGTGCCGGAGCCCACGGCGCGCGATCGCCCACGGCAAGCGCAAGCTCCGCCGCAGCGCCATCGCTCGCAGCCCCCGCACGCCCGCGCAGTCCATGCCCATGCGCCCGCACGGCCGCGCGCCACGCCACGGGCCCCGAAACCCGCAGAAGCCACACCAGCACGCGCTCACACGCCCACGAGGCGGCTACGACCAACACGGTCCACGCCAGCAGATCAGCCGTCTCAATCAAAAGCTTTGCCTGATAGATGCGCTCACCCACGGTGCCCACCGCCATGCCGATCAGCTCGGCTGCCACGCCGGCCTTCCAGCTCATGCCGATCACGGCGCGGGCGCACGAAAGCACAAACGGCAGCACCTCGCGCCAGGTATGGACGCAAAACAGGCGCCAGCCGCGCACGCCATGCAGACGGAACATCTGCTCCAGCGGTTTATCCACTTGTGCCAAGCCCTCGGCCAGCGAAAAATACACGCCCGGCAGCGCCATCAAAAAGACCGCCGCGATGCTCACGCGCGCCGACCCCAGCCAAATGAGCAGCAGGACCACCACGCAGGCGACCGGCGTCGCCTTTACAAACGACAGTGCCGGAGCCACCAGGTGCGCAAACGCCCGCGAACGTGACGAAATCCCGGCAAGCACGCCACCACACGCCGCGGCAAGCGCCAGCCCGCCCAGTATTCGCGCGCCCGAGCCCGCCAAAATCGCCCAGGTACCGCCATCGCGCACCAGGCGCAGCAGCGCCAGGGCAACAACACCCGGCCCAGGCAAGATCAACGGCTGCGCCACCAGCGCCGCCACCAGCATCCACGCGGCAAGCCAAAAGGCGGCGACGGCACCTGCTGCCGCCACCGCCTTCATACGCTCCGTCATTTGTCGAGCAAACGCACGCACGGGCTACTCCATGTAGTAGAAATCGTCAGCCGGGAGCTTGCCACCCACGGCGCTCGCGTCCGCATCGGCCAGCACCTGCAGGTACCCACCGAGCGCCGCCTTCATATCCTTCCCCGTCTGGCGCACGAGCATGCACCCGGGAATCGCCTTTTCGGCAATCGTGGCGTTATCCACGATGCCTGCATCGACCACGGCCTGCGCCCAGTCCGCCGGCGCCGCGTTCACGGCCTTCACGCTCGCCGCATGGCAGCTCAAGAATTCCGTCACGGCCTCGGGATGCTCCTCGGCAAAGGCACGGCGCACCACGGTCACGCCCGTCAGCAAACGGGAGCCCGTGTCACCCGCCAGTTCGTCCCACACATCAGTCAGGCTCACCGGTGCCGACAGCTTGCCCTCGCTCTTGGCGATGGCAGCGGTCTTGAACGGCTCCGGCAGCACGCCCACGGCAGACGGATCGGCAAGCAGGGCCGACAGCACCTCGGTGGGCTCGCTCTTAAACTCGAGCGCCACCTGGCCGGTCAGGCCCGCGCGCTCCAGCAGGTAGTTCATGACGTACTCTGGCGTGGTGCCCTTGCCCGTCATGTAGACGGTGCGACCCGCCAGATCGCCAAACGAGGTCACACTCGCGTCGCCCGTCACCACGTTCAGCACGCCCAGCGTGTTGATGTCGATGACCTGCACCGCGCCCTCGGTCTTGTTGTAGAGCACGCTCGCCACGTTGGCCGGCACCAGGGCAATGTCGATATCGCCCTGAATGACCTTGGGCACAATCTCGTCGGCGGCGGTGTTGATCGCAAAGTCGAACTCATTGTCCGTCTCGCCATCGGCCGCCCGGTCCATAAACTGCACCAGACCAATCGAGGTCGGCCCCTTGAGCGAGGCGACGTGCACCTCGACCGGCTCTGCAGCAGCACCGGCGCCGTCTGTGGCAGCCGAGCCCGCGGCGGACCCGGCACCGGCAGCCCCGCCGCCACAGCCCGCGAGCGCAAGCGACAGGGCGCCCGCAGCGAGCGCCGAGGCAAACCCCCGGCGCGACATCTCAACATTAAACGCGCGCATCGCTAGCACGTCCCCTCGTTAGGCATCGTCCATGCGTGATGGTCGGTATGCAGCAGCTCCTCGGCCAGCGGCGAGAGCGGCTCGCCCAAGAACTCGCGGTAGCATGCCTGGACATCGGGATTCTCGTGCGAGAAGCGAATATCCGCAGCAGCATCCAAGCCCCACAGCACCTGGCCGCGCTCGGCTGCCAGCTCACAGCCGTCATGGATGGGCTGACCGCCGCCACCGACACAGCCGCCCGGGCACGCCATGACCTCAACGAAGTCATAGCTCACGCGGCCGTCGCGAATCGCGTCGAGCAGGCGGGCGGCGTTGCCCAGCCCGTGCGCCACGGCGACGCGTACCTTGGTGCCATCGATATCGGCCACGGCCTCCTTCCAGCCGTCCAGGCCGCGCGCATCGGTAAAGAAGTCGGCGTCGGGGTTCTTGCCCGTCACCAGGTAATAGGCCGAGCGCACGGCGGCCTCCATCACGCCGCCCGTGGCGCCAAAGATCACACCTGCGCCCGTGCCAAAGCCCAGCGGCGTGTCGAGCGGCTCCTCAACCAGCGTATCCACGCTCACGTGGCTCGCGCGGACCATGCGCACCATCTCGCGCACCGTCAGTGCAACGTCCACATCGGGCGTGCCGTCCTCGCCCACCATGCTCGGCAGCGCGCACTCGGCCTTCTTGGCCGTGCACGGCATCACGGACACCACAAACAGGCGCTCGGGCTCCACGCCCAGCACCTTGGCGTAGTAGGTCTTGGCGATGGCGCCGAACATCTGCTGCGGCGACTTGGACGTGGACAGGCTGTCGACAAACTCGGGGTAACGCGCCTTCACAAAGCGTACCCAGCCCGGGCAGCAGCTCGTGAACATGGGCCAGCTGCGGCTGTCGCCCTCGCCCTTGGCGGCCTTACCCAGGCGCTCGAGCAGCTCGGAGCCCTCCTCCATAATGGTGAGGTCGGCCGAGAAATCGGTGTCGAACACGTACTCAAAGCCCACGCGGCGCAGCGCACAGGCCAGGCGCTCGACGGTGGCCTCATCGCGTGGAATGCCGAGCTCCTCGCCCCAGGCGCTACGCACGGCCGGCGCAATCTGCGCCAGCACGATCTTGTCGGGATCGGCGATGGCGTCGAACACGGTCTCGGTATCGTCACGCTCGCGCAGGGCGCCCGTCGGACAATGCGTGATGCACTGACCACACGCGACGCAATCGGTCTTGCCGATCGGCGCACGCCCGCGGGTGCCCACGGCGGTATGCGTGGCGCGGTTGGTCAGGTCCCAAATCCCTAAGCCCTGCACGCTCTCGCACACCTTGATGCAGCGCATGCATTTAATGCACTTGTCGTTATCGCGGATGATGGGGAAATCGAAGTCCCAGCCCTCGCGCGCCAGGTGCTGCTCGTACGGCAGATAGAAGATGCCCAGGTCGTTGGCGATGGTCTGCAGGTTGCAGTTACCACTGCGCACGCAGCTCGTACAGCGCGAGTCGTGTTGGGACAGTAGCAGCTGCACGTTGGTGCGACGCGCCTCGCGGGCCTTGGGGCTGTTGGTGTGGACCACCATGCCGTCGAGCACGTAGTTGTTGCAGGCGGCAACCAGCTGGTCGCAGCCCTCAACCTCGACCACGCACACGCGGCAGCCGCCGATCTCGTTTAGATCGCGCAGGTAGCACAGGGTGGGAATCTGGATACCGACGGACTTGGCCGCGTCCAGGATCGTGGTGTGCTCGGGCACCACGACCTCGCAATTATCGATAGTGAGCTTGACCATGTTGAGTGCTCCGCTTTCGGTGTTGTCGCTGACAGTGGGGTTGTTGGGCTCTACCATTCCAGGTTCCTCCCTCCGCGGAACGCGCCAAAGCCAAAGTGGTCGCAACGCAGGCAGCGGCTTGCCTCCTGGCGTGCCTCCTCCTCGGTAAGGCCCTGCTCGACCAGATTCCAATCGTGGATGCGCTCGCCGGCCTCGCGCTCGCCCAGCTCGCAGCGGCCGCACTCGTGCTTGCCCTTAAACTGCACGGTCGGCAGCTCAACGTCGAGCTTGATCTTGTTGTCAAAACCCAGATAGCGGTCGATATTTGCCGAAGCAACGCGGCCGGCGTTGATGGCCCGGATGACGGTGGCGGGACCAGTCTGGCAGTCGCCGCCACTAAAGAGGCCATCGAAGTTAGGCACGGCGCCATCCGAATCGGTGACGATGCAGCCCCACTTGCAGGCAACGCCCATCTCCTCAAACGGCTTGGAATCGATGTCCTGGCCAATGGCCACAAACACGCGCTCGCAGGGAATGACGCGCTCGGGCGTGGCGGCGGCACGCGGGGCCGGACGCCCACGACGGGGCTCGCCGATAATCTGCGGCTGCACGCGCAGGCCACTCACGCGACCTTCCTCGCCCGTCTCAATAGCGAGCGGTGCGGTGAGCTCAAGAACCTCGCAGCCCTCGGCCTGGGCGCCGGCAATCTCGGCATCCTGGGCCGTCATGTCGCAGATGCGACGGCGGTAGACGATGCTCACCTTTTCGGCACCGCAGCGCACGGCAGAGCGCGCCACGTCCATGGCCACGTTGCCGCCGCCGATGACGCACACGCGCTGACCGCTCAGGTCGGGCAGCTCGTCGTCGCCGATGGCGCGCAGCATCTTGACGGCCGACTCCACGCCGGGCGCCTCTTCGCCCGGAAGGCCGAGCTTCTTATCGCTATGGGCACCAATGGCCAGGTAGACGGCATCGAACTCGTCGCGCAGGCGGGCAAGCTCCTCGCCATTGACGGAGTGGTCGAGTTCCACGTCGATGCCGGCGCTCAAGATCCAGTCGATCTCGGCCTGCAGGCGCTCGCGCGGCAGACGGTAGCTGGGAATGCCGTAGCGCAGCATGCCGCCCAGGTGGTGGCGCTGCTCAAAGATGATCACCTTATGGCCCATCACGGCCAGGTAGTAGGCACAGGAAAGGCCGGCCGGGCCGCCGCCGATCACGGCGATGCGCTTGCCGGTGTTGTCGGCCACGCTGGGCTTGTAATCGTTGAGGTCGCTGTGCTCAACGGCAAAACGCTTGAGGGCGAGGATGTTCATGGGATCGTCGACCATGCCGCGACGGCAGTGCATCTCGCAGGGATGCTCGCACACCAAACCGCAGACGAGCGGCAGCGGGTTGTTCTTGCGGATGACCTTGACGGCATCGGCATAGCGGCCGGCCTCGACCAACGAAATGTAACCGGGAATGTCGACGTGCGCCGGGCAGCCCGAGACGCACGGGACGCGGGCCTCGCGGTCAAAGCCACAGGAGTGCTCGCGGATATGGTGCTCAAAATCATCGCGGAAACCGCGGATGGCGGTGAGTGCCATGGCGCCGGCCTCGTAACCGATGGCGCAGTCGCTCGAAAGATAGATGGTGCGGACCGTGCGCTCAATCAAGTTGAGTGTGGACTCGTCGGCGCGGCCCTCGAGCACATCGGCGAGCAGGTCGCTCAGCGCGCTCAGGCCCACGCGGCAGGGCGTGCACTTGCCGCAGCTCTGGGTGGAGCACAGGTTGACGAGCGCCGCCGTAAACTCGACGGGGCACGGGGCGAGCGAACTCACCGCCAGACGACGTCCGAGTGCATCGTGCAGGTCGTCCATGACGGCCTGAGCGTGGCTGCGTTCCATTACGTGCAGTCGAGCCATAAGATCCCCTCTCACATGGCAGCCCGGAGGCGAGGCCGGGCGAAATTGCTACACGCACAACACTGACCTAAAAAGTTGTGAGGTCTCCATACGGTTCGGCAGGCGGTATAAAATGTCACCCTCAGCGGTGAAATAGAACATTACCGCAGATAAATGCCATATTTGATAAAACGCGTTACCAAACGACAATGCCCCGCCCACGCAATCACGTGAACTGCACCCCAAAACTTGGACGGCTTAAATAAGAACTACGCCGCAAGGGACTGTCTCCGGAACTCCTCCGGGGTCAGTCCCTTCAGTTTAACC
>UQWV01000007.1 GCA_900544845.1 uncultured Collinsella sp.
TCGGCCCCGGTGCCCAAGCGCGATATCGGCGGTGCTGTTTCGCGATATTCAACAGTGCTCAAGCGAGCAAATACTCAACGTGATGAGTTTGTGAAATCAACGAGAATTAATAATCAGCCCAAAACGGCTTTTAATGCACATTTCGTTGCACAGCCTATTGCACACGGCGGCGATATAAAAGAAAGCAGGCCAGATGAAAATACCATCTGACCTGCTTTTTCTTTCATGGAGCCAGTGACAGGAATCGAACCTGCAACCCACTGATTACAAATCAGTTGCGCTACCGTTGCGCCACACTGGCACACTTGGCGCTTTCACGCGAAGCGAGTTAAGAATAAAGGAATTGCGGACGGGGCGCAACAGGCCGCACGGCGTTATACAAATATGCAAAATCCAGCAACAACGCGTACCAGGCCCGTTCATTTCTGTCAGTGCGCCCTCAATCTTAAAACCATTCGCCAGAACGAATAGTTTTAATTACAATTGCTATATATAAAACTATTCGTTCTGGCGAAGGGTTTCGCGATGCTTACTACCAAAGAAGCCGCCGAGCTGCTCGGCATCACTCCGCGCAGGGTGCAGGAGCTCATAAAAAACGGAGCACTTGAGGCCCGCAAGGCTTCTGGTGTATGGCTCATCGACAAAGACAGCGTCGACACGCGACTCCGCTCTGTGACCAAAACGGGGGGACGTCCCCGCCGCGGCCACGGTAAGAGCGAGATCGCGTTCACCCTCATGAACCGCACGTACGAAGTCGCTCAGCTGGTCTACAGTACATCGCGAAAAGACTTTACCCACATCGGTGCCGACATCGATTACGCCCACGCCCCTATTGGAGTATTTGGCCCTAATAGCCCCATATCGCTAGACTCCTTCCGCATCTGGTGGCGCGGCCGCGGTATCCCGCTCGCACGCATTGGGCTAGCCTCCCTGCTTGCAGAAGCCGCAGTCGATGTTCCCGATGAACTCGTCCAGCGAAATCTCGGCCTCTCCTTATCCGACCAGTATTGGATTAGGCCCCAAGGTTCCGGTCTCACCTGGGAGGATATCAACTTCTTCAATAACGCCTTTGATGACGTCTCGCTGTCCATTGCACCCTTTGCCCCAGAGGGAAAAGCGGCTGCCGCAAAGCCCGATAACACCTCGGACGGCAATCTTCAAAAGTACTGGACGTGCGAGGGCGAACGTCGAATTCTGCATAAGGCAGGAGCGCACCTGGACCAGGAACCTTATAACGAGCTGGTGGCGACCGCGCTCCACCGTCGCATCCTAAACGCCTGCGATTATGTGCCTTACTCGCTCGAGGGCACGGGCACTTCCGCCCTGAGCACATGCGATGTCTTCTTAACTGATGAAGAAGAGTATGTCCCTGCGTTCTATGTAAACCAGCACGCAAACGCAGATGAACGGCTAACCGACTACGAGCGATATGTAGCAAACTGCGAGGAGCTCGGGGTGACAGGCGTCAAGGATGCCCTTGACCGCATGATCGTATGTGACGACATCATTGCCAACTACGATCGTCATTGGCGCAACTTCGGCCTCGTGCGAAACGTAAACACGCAAGCTT
Organism: uncultured Collinsella sp.; assembly: GCA_900544845.1. GTDB lineage: Bacteria > Actinomycetota > Coriobacteriia > Coriobacteriales > Coriobacteriaceae > Collinsella. The sequence continues at coordinate 1,571 of UQWV01000007.1, forward strand.
GCAGACCTGCCCCCATCTTCGATTCGGGCTCATCGCTCTGGTGCAACATATCACTAGAGGAGCTTAGGGCGGGAGAGCACAGTTTTACCAGCGCACAATTTCATTCAAGCCCCGCCAAACAAATGTTGCTCGTCGAGGACATGGGCTGGTTTGACTGCGACAAACTCGAAGGCTTCGTTGACGAGGCAATCGAGATTCTGTCTAAAAACGATGCTCTAGCAGCGAGACTACCTTATCTAAAAGAGGCGCTAACGTGGCGCCTCGAAAGAATGATCGACATCGCTGAATGGAGTTAGCAAGGCAGCATTGCCCCGCCAACTCCCCTACCGTCCGCGCAACGCCTTGAGCTTGGCCAGGGTATCGGGGCTCAGGCGGCTGCCCAGAGTCATCTTGATCTGCGGAGCTTCCTCTGCCTCGTGAACGTCGTTATCGATCTGTTTGATCTCGTCCACCAGCATACGGCTCGAGATGCGCGTGACGCCCTTGCCCATGACGACGGCCTGTATTGTGCCGTCACTCGATACCACGGAGCACGCGCGGCCTTCCTCGCGCGCCTCGATGCAGAGCTTCTGCACCACGGTATCGGCAGAGACGCCCGTCGGTGAGAACTCGATACGCACGCCGCGGGCCGGCAGGTTGGGGCGCTCGCTGGAGATATTGCCCGCGCCGTCGAACACGACTACGGCCTCGTAGCGGCCCTGGGCAAACGCCGCCACGTCGTTGATGAGCGCGGTGCGCGCCATATCGTGGACGTCACTGGAATACGGATCGTCGGAATGGTCGTACACGAGCTTTTCGTAGCGCGGCGTGCAGTGGATCACGTTGTAACCGTCGACCACCAGCAGCTCGGGCTTATTGGAGTGCACCGTCGAGACTGGGTCGGCGATGGCCTGCGCAAACGCATTGCCGCCCACGCCATAGGTCGCGGCCGAAACAATCGGCTTGGCCGAGCCCTCGCCAAAGCGCTTGGCCTTGGACTTGGCGCGGTTCTTCTTGGACATGCGCTACTCCTCCCCCATGAGCTCGCCGGCATTGCGGCGCAGCCATTCAAAGCACAGCGCCGTGGTCGCCTGGGCAACATTGAGGCTCTCGGTCATGCCGCGCTGGGGAAGCTTGGTCAAAAAGTCGCACTTCTCGAGCACCAGGCGCGAGATGCCGTCGCCCTCGGAGCCCATGACGAGCGCAACGCGGCCCTCGAAGGGAGCGTCCCAGCAGCTGCCCTCGGCGTGCTCGGAGGCGCCACCCACCCAAAAGCCAGCGGCCTTGAGGTCATCGAGCGCACGGGCGATATTGGGAACCTGTGCGATGGGCAGATGCATGACGGCGCCGGCAGAAGTCTTGTAGCTGCCCACGGTCACGCCGGCGGCACGCTTGTTGGCGATGATGACGCCGGCCGCGCCCACAACCTCGGCGGAGCGCACGATGGCGCCAAAGTTGCCGTCGTCAGTCACGTGGTCGAGCACCACGACAAGTGCCGGGCCCTCGCCTGCGCGGTCGAGAATATCGGCGACATCGGCATAGGGGAAGTTGCCAACCTCGAGCGCAATGCCCTGGTGAGCGCCATGGCTCGACAGCGCATCGAGCTGCGCGCGCGGCACATACTTAATGCGGACGCCCGCGGCGTTGAGGTCGTCGACCAGGCGCGACAAGGCAGCATCGCGCTCCCCGCCCTCGGCGATGAGTGCGCACTTGATGGGAAAACCAGTGCGCAGCGCCTCGGCGGCAGCACGACGACCTTCGATAAACTCGCCCTTGGGAGCCTGGACAACGTCGCGGTTGCGATCGCGCTGCGGACGTGCGGCCTGGGTGCGATCGCGCTGGCCCTTGGAAGCGGCAGAGCGATCATTGCGGCGAATCGGACGCGAGCCAGAAGCAGCCTGCTTGCCTCCACGCGATGCACGCTTGCGATTGTCGGCCATAAAGCGGCCTCCTTTAAATACTTTTCAAACAGGACAAAAGAAGCGACCGCTTAAGACGAATAGCTCAAGCGGTCGGTACGGGTTTTCCAAGTGCCCGAGATTGCCGTGAAAGAGGAGCGACGCGTACTTGAGTACGCGAGCGACGGTTTGAACGGCAAGGTCGGGTGCTTGGGAAACCCGCGGGGATTAGAGAGATTTGATACGGGTGCCGGCGGCGGTATCCTCAATGGTGAGGCCCAGGTCCTTGAGCTGGTCGCGGATGGCGTCGGCCAGATCCCAGTTCTTGGCGGCACGGGCCTCGGCGCGGGCCTCGAGAATCTTGGCAGCAGCCTCGTCCACGTCGTCGCCCGTGTAGGCGACCAGGCCGGCGGCAACGCCTAGCAGACCCAGCGGCAGCTCTACCTTGGGCTCGGGGAGCTCAACGCCAAACGTATCGAGCAGCTCGGCCAGCGTGTCGGCGGCGGCAAGCGCGGCGGCCTTGTCGGCAGCATCGCCCGCCTGCTCCAGGTACTGGTTGCACTCGGTCACAAAGCCAAAGACGGCACCCATGGCACCGGCGGTGTTAAAGTCGTCGTCCATGCACTCCTTAAAGGCGGCGCGGGTCTCGGCGGCCTTGGCGGCAAACGCCTCGGCGGCAGCCGCATCGGCATCGGCCGTCGCATGGTTCGCGGCCCAACGCAGGTTCTCGACCGTACCGGCGATACGCGTGAGCGAGTTCTCGGCACCCTCCAGGCGCTCCCAAGAAAAGTCGAGAGGTGAGCGATAGCTCGTCTGCAGCATCAGCAGGCGCAGGGCGGCAGCGGAGTGCTGCTCGAGGACCTCGGCCAGCGTAAAGAAGTTGCCGAGCGACTTGGACATCTTCTCGCCGTCTACCAGCAGCATGCCCGTGTGCATCCAGGTGTTGGAGAAGCCCTGGTGCCAGGCGCAGGTGGCCTGGGCGCACTCGTTCTCATGATGCGGGAAGGCAAGGTCGGAGCCACCGCCGTGGATGTCAATCGGGGTGCCCAGGTAGCGGTGCACCATGGCGGCGCACTCGGTGTGCCAACCGGGACGCCCCTCGCCCCAGGGGCTCGGCCAGCTGGGCTCGCCGGGCTTGGCGGCCTTCCACAGGGCAAAGTCGAGCGGGTCGTTCTTGTCCTCGTTCTCCTCGATGCGCGCGCCAACCATAAGGTCGTCGATGTTGCGGCCCGAGACCTGACCATAGTTGGGATCGCTGCGCACGGCAAAGTACACGTCGCCGTTATCGGCGGCGTAGGCGTGGCCCTGCTCGATGAGCGTCTTGATCATGGCGATCATGGGGCCGATCTCCTTGGTGGCGCGAGGACGCACATCGGGATCGAGCACGTTGGCGGCGCGCATAACGCCGATAAACTTGTCAGAGAACTCCGTCGCAACCTCGGCGGCGGTACGGCCCTGCTCGTTGGCGCGCTTGATGATCTTGTCATCGACATCGGTGAGGTTCTGGGCAAACGTGACCTCGTAGCCGCTCGCGATGAGCCAGCGACGAATCACGTCAAAGCTGATGAACGTGCGGGCATTGCCGATGTGGATGTTGTCGTAGACCGTGGGGCCGCACACGTACATGCGGACCTTGCCGGACTCGATGGGCTGGAACTCTTCCTTTTTATGGGTAGCGCTGTTATAGATACGCATTCGTTACTCCTTAACGGTTTTCTGTAGCAGGCAGACGGCCCAGGCGCCGATTCCCTCGCCCTGGCCTTCCCAACCGAGCTTTTCGGTCGTAGTGGCGGCGACGCCCACGTTTTCGACGTCAACGCCCAGGGCATGGGCAAGGTTGGCGCGCATGGCATCGCGGTGCGGGGTGATCTTGGGTTGTTGACAGGCAATGGTGCAATCGGCATCGACAAACTCGAAGCCCAGCTCGCGCGCATAGCCCATCACGCGAGCGAGCAGCACCATCGAATCAGCACCCTCATAGGCGGGGTCGGTATCGGGGAATAGCTTGCCGATGTCTCCCCCGCGGCAGGCGCCCAGAATGGCGTCGGCCAAGGCGTGCGCGAGCACATCGGCATCCGAGTGGCCCAGCAGGCCGCGCTCGTAGGGAATGTCGACACCGCCGATGATACATCGACGCCCCTCCACCAGACGGTGGACGTCGTAGCCATGGCCAATGCGCAGGTTACTGAACATGGGGAAGGTCCTCTCCCTCGGCCATGCGGCCAAGCAGAATCGCGGTTACGGGACGCAGGTCCTCGGGCACCGTCACCTTAAGGTTATCGCGCGGGCTCTGGACGCAGCGGACGCGCCCACCCATGCGCTCGACCAGCGACGAATCATCGGTGCCGATAAAGCCCTCGGCAATGGCTGCAGCATGGGCGCGCTTCATAGCATCGACGCTAAAGATCTGCGGCGTCTGCGCTGCCCAGTAGAGCTCACGCGGCGGCGTCTCGACGATATTGTCGCCATCGACGATCTTGAGCGTGTCGATCGCGGGCTGGCCGCACACGACACCGTCGAGCGAGCGGTCGCTCACGAGCACGTCGATAGCGTGGTCGATGGCCTCGGTCGTAATGAGCGGACGGGCGCCGTCGTGGATAGCGACATATTCGAAACCCGCCGGCACCGCGTGCACGCCGGCGCGGGTGGAATCCTGACGAGTATCGCCGGCATCGGCAAAGCTGATGGGCGTGTCATAGTCAAACGGGTCGATAGCCAAGCGGCGCATCTCGGCACGGCGCTCGGCAGGGCAAACCACGACGATATGGCCGACCTTGTCGCTACGATCGAACGCGCGGATGGACCAGCTCATGAGCGGACGGCCCGCCACGTTAACGAGCTGCTTGCCGCCGGGATTTCCAAAGCGCTGGCCGCTGCCGCCGGCAACGACCACGGCGCATACGGGCGCCATTATGCGTTCCCCTGTTTGGTGCCCTTCATGCGGTACAGCGAGTCCGCAAGAATGGCAGGGTTGTTGACGCCAAAGTCGCCCAAGCGCTCCGGATCCTCGCTGATGTCATCCATGAGCTCCTGCAGCGAGCCGTACTCGTCGACGATCTTCTCGGCCACGCCGTCGCGCACGACGGACACGCGCGAAAGCGTGCGCAGGCCCAGCGGCGTCATGACGGAGTCCTCGTCCAAGTCGTCATAGCCCAGAACTGCCGCCACGTGCTGCGGGTCGGACAGGTCCTTAGGCGTCATACGGGCAAGCTCAGCGCGAATCTTCTCGGCGTTGGCCTCAGAGGAATCGCTTGCGTAGTCGCGGATCATCAAGTCGTATTCGGTATCCATGCTGGAGCCCGCGAGCTGCTCGAGCTGCATCTGCACGAGCTTGCCCTGGTTACCCAGCTTGACGATGCAATCCTTAAGCTCGGTCTTTGCCTGTTGCATGATCTCGAAACTCGAGAAGATGCCGGTGATGTCGGCGAGCGTGACGTAGTCGTCGAGCTCAAGGGCCGTCAGGCGCAGCAGGGAGCGATCGAGCGACTGACGGGTAGTCTGGAGCGTGGCGACGAGCTGGTTGACCGAGCTCATGATGGTGGTGACGGGCTGGATCTCGTAGCTCTTGCCGTGAACGTACACGTTGACGACGGCACGACGAGCCGAAACCGAGATCACGATGGCATCGGTGAGCACCGACATGCGAGCGGCAGTACGGTGACGCATGCCCGTCTCACTCGTGGCGAGCGAGGGATCGGGATTGAGGTGGAAGTTGGCGCGCAGGATCTGGGTGAGGTCGCCATCGATAACGATGGCGCCGTCCATCTTGGAAAGCTCGAACAGGCGGTTCGAGGTAAACGAAATGTTGAGCGGGAAGCCGTCGTTACCGGCGGCGAGCACGTTTTCGGTGTCGCCGACGCAGATAAGGGCGCCAAGGTGACCGGCAATGATCATGTCGAGGGCGGTGCGGATCGGCTGGCCGGGGGCAGTCAGGCGAATAGCCTGTTCCATACGTTTTTGCAGCTCGTTCTTATCCAAGGCATCGCTCCCATCGTATACGCTCCATAAACGTCAATAAGTTTCTCACGGTTTGCCCCTGTGACGCCCGCAAAATCCGATGCTTACAGAATGAGCGAACACAGCTGAGAGCCCCAATCCAAATGAGCTGCTTATGTGGTAGCATCGGGATTCGCATAAATGAGGGAGTAGTCGCGTGATCGGGTTCGCCTCCGGTGGCGCGGCAAGTCAACACACTGGCCGATGCGGCCTGGCTTGCCTTAATGAACGAGACTCGTGGCTGTGCGCGCAACGCGTACGCCACGGGTCTTTTTTGTTACTCCCCCAAGAGGTACACGCGGGCCCGCCCGCAGAGAGGGAGCCAGACTATGGGACTCGCAGAGCTCGTGTTGCTCGCCGTTGGCCTTTCGATGGACGCCTTTGCCGTTTCCATCTGCAAGGGCCTTGGCATGAAGAGGATCAACCTTAAAGTCGCCGTGGTGCTCGGCCTGTTCTTTGGCGGCTTTCAGGCCGGCATGCCCGTAATCGGATGGGCACTCGGCAGTCAATTCATGGGCATCATCGGACCCATCGACCATTGGATCGCCTTTATCCTTTTGGCCTTCATCGGCAGCAAAATGCTGTGGGAAGCCTTTACCGAAGACGAGGATGAAGACGACGGCAAGGATGCCGAAAAGATTGACCTGGGCGAATACCTGATCCTCGCCATCGCCACCTCAATCGACGCCCTAGCCGTAGGCATCTCATTTGCGGCGCTCTCGGTCGACATCGTTTCAGCTGTATCGCTCATCGGCATCACGACCTTTGTCTTCTCCGTTGCCGGCGTAGCGATCGGCCACACCTTTGGCGCGCGCTACGAAAAACCCGCCACCATCGTGGGTGGCGTCGTGCTCATCCTTATCGGCCTCAAGATCCTGCTGGAACACTTGGGTTTTTTGGTGCTGTAAAACACCCTTCAAAACTAAACGTCCGTATGAGGCCTCATGCAGAGTTTTGCATGAGCCTTTTCATGCAGACTTTTGCATGTCATACTAGGATGCAAAAGTCTGCACGTTAGGAGATTGCCATGGATACCCTTCCCATCACCACGCCGCGCCAAGCCGGCATCTACGTGCGTCAGGCGCGCGAGGCGCAGGGGATCACCCGTGCCGCCCTCGCTAAAAAAGCCGGTGTTTCGGAACGCCTGCTCGCATCGCTCGAGCTGGGAGATGCCACGGGCATTCGGCTCGACAAGCTGCTGGCAGTTTTCGGTGCTCTTGGACTGGCGCTCGCCGCTCAAGGGGATATAGGCGAAACGAAAAATGAGCAACCAGTTGACGCCCCGCATGCTGATCAACCTTGCAGCACCTCCAGACGCCATCACGCCCAACGTCTTCATCATCGCAACCGTCGCAGCACAACCATTCCGGCTCTTGCAGATGCCCCCTTTACATCCGCACTCTACGACGAGGTCTTCGCCGATTTCGCCATGTCCAATCTCGGAGTCTCGATTGCCGCAAACGCATCTAACCAAACCAAGCCCGAAGGGAAATAGCCAATGGCCAGAACATCACTTCGGACCATTATTTGCGGCGTACCTGCGGGAACGCTCACGCAAGATGAGAACGGTCTTATCAGCTTTACCTACGATCATGACTATGACGGGCCAGCCCTATCGACCAACATACCCGTATCGAATCGCACATACGGACAACAGGTCATGAATCCGTACCTGTTTGGCCTTCTACCCGACAGCGAGGACCAACGAAAAGCGATTGCCGCCGAATTCGACGTTAGGCCCAACAATCCCGTTGCGTTGCTCAGCCATATCGGACTCGACTGTCCGGGCGGCGTGCAGTTTTGTGCCGAAGAAGATACCGACGCCGTCCTGCATCGCGCTGGCGAATACCGCCCTATAGACAACCACGAAATTGCTCTTCGTCTCAAGTCGATCAGAGATGACCGCGATGCATCGTGGATGGGTCTAGATGAAAGTTGGTCACTTGGAGGCAACCAGGGCAAGTTCGCGCTCGCGTTCATAAACGGCCGCTGGTGCGAATGCATGGGCTCCTCGCCCACGACGCATATTTTCAAAAATGGCGTTATCGGATTTAAACTCGAGGCTCTCAATGAGTTTGTCTGCATGAAAAGCGCCCAGCGCGTCGGCATCGCAACGGCAAACGTCGAATATCGTATGTTTGAGGACGAACCTGCCCTCATTGTTGAGCGCTATGACCGCGTGAAAGTCGAAGACGGAATGATCAGGCGCCTACATCAAGAAGACCTCTGTCAGGCACTTGGGGTGATGCCCGCCCAAAAGTACACAGCAGACGGCGGCCCGACCACCCGCGACATTCAAGAGCTCCTCGTAAATACGAGCCACCATCAACTTAACCTGTATCTGTTTACGCAGATACTGTTCTTCAACGCCATTATCGGCGCACCGGATGCGCACGCGAAAAACTATTCCCTGCTCCTTGGAAACGACGGCGCAGCCATGATGGCTCGAATGTACGATGTCGCGTCGGGTTTGGCGTATGAGCGCATGCGCCGCCGGGCGCGCCTTGCCATGAGCGTTGGCGGCGAAAATCGTGTGGGGTGCATCGGTCCAGGCGCTATCCGCCGATACCACGGTATGGGCGACCCCACGCTGGAGGCGACGCTCACCGATGCCGGGCTATCCGAGAAGTTTTGCTTTGCGACCATGATGGACCTCGCCTACGAGGTACCCATTTGCATGGAAGAGGTCATGGACGAATACGCCGACCTGCCCGGCATGGCGGACCTGCGCGAGCATATGCTCGGCCCCGTCCGCGAAAACTGCCAGCGCGCCCTCGACCTCATCAGGGCAGAAATGGACTAGGTGGCCGTAATTTCGCAATTATCAAACAAAAGAGAGGGGGCACCCGTCGCAAAAGACCGGGTGCCCCCTCTCATAATGTCATTTGCAATCCGCTAGCACGTGACTCGGACTGCTGCTAGCGCAACCTTTACGCAGCGAGGCGCTTGAGGACGTCGATGAGCAGCTCGTAGAAGCGCTCGGCAGAAGCGAGCTCCATGCTCTCGTCCGGGGTATGGACATCGGAGAGCGTCGGGCCCACGGCGATGGCGTCCAGGCCGTGCAGAGCCTCGGCAAACAGGCCGCACTCAAGGCCGGCGTGAATGGACTCGATGCGCAGCTCGGAGCCAAAGAGCTCTCGATAGCTCTCGACAAAGACTTCGCGGACCGGCGAATGCTCGACATAGCTCCAGCCGGGATACTCAAACTCAAACTTGGCGTCGAAGCCCAGGACATCGGCCAGCGTCTGCAGACGGTCCTTGAACTCGTTCTGCAGCGAGGTGATCGAAGAGCGCGGGGACAGCATAATCTTGACCTCGTCATCGGAGGTGGCGACCACGCCGATGTTGGAGGAAACCTCGACGGAGCCGTCGGTGGCGACGTTGCGGCGAATCACGCCGTTAGGGGCAAGGCGCAGGGCGCGGATGAGGGCAAGCGCGGACTTCTGGTCCATGGCCTCAACCTCGGCGTCGTCGGCAATCTCGACGGTGCAAGTAAAGCCGGGGTCGAAGACCTCGAGCTCGGCAGTGACGTCGGCGATGATGCCCTTTGCGATCTGGGCCGCGGCCTCGGCGGCAGCGTGGTCGGCGTAGACCAGAACAGCCTTGCACTCACGGTTGATGGCGTTGTCCTTGGTGCCGCCGTTAAAGCTAACGATGGCGGGCTCGCCGGCAACCATCAGGCGGTCGATGATGCGGGCCATGATGAGGTTGCCGTTGCCGCGCTCCAGGTTGATATCGCTGCCGGAGTGGCCGCCCAGCAGGCCGGAGATGTCGAGCGTGAGGGTGCTACCGGTCTTGTGCTCGCGCGCGATCGGGCAGGTGTAGGTAACGACGACGCCGCCGGCACAGCTGACGGTGGCAACGCCCTCTTCCTCGGAGTCAAGGTTGATCATGGTGCGGGCGCTAATCTGGGACTTGTCGAGCGTCTCGGCGCCGACCAGGCCAGTCTCCTCGTCGGTGGTGAACACGCACTCGAGGGCCGGATGGGTAATCGAATCGTCGTTGAGCACGGTAAGCATAAGCGCGACGGCAATACCGTTGTCGGCGCCCAGAGTGGTGCCGTTAGCGGTGAGGACGCCGTCCTTGACGACCAGGTCGATACCATCGGTCGTAAAGTCGTGCTCAACGGAGCCCAACTTGTCGCACACCATATCGATGTGGCCCTGCAGCATCACGGTCGGGGCATTCTCGGCACCGGCAGATGCGGGCTTGCGAATGATGACGTTGTAGACCTCGTCCTGGTACACATCGAGACCGCGCTCCTTGGCAAACGCAACCAGGAAATCGCTGATGCCCTTCTCGTTGCCAGACCCACGGGGGATCGCGCTGACCTCCTCAAAGAAATGGAACAGCTGGGCGGGCTCGTAGCCGGTAATCTTGTAGTCCATGGTGCCTCCTTGGCGCAACTGGTTAGACAGTAAGACATGCGACTTGTATATTCCCAGACTTTGCGTGCATAAACCAGTCGAAAACGCCGAGCGCCCTCGCATCATCGGCTAACGGTGGACCGTATAGCGTAACGGTCACAACTTCCGCAGCTCTACAAATCGAGGCGCCCTTTCCGGAGCGCCTCGATTGCGCGTATCAAATTGTCGCCACGCCCTACAGCGCGCCGGAACCGGCTTGCATCATGCCGCCGGGGCCCGAGGTCACGCCGCCGCTCACGGGCGCGGCGTTGCCGGTGTGCGGTACCGCCGGGGCGGTATCGCCACCAAGCGTGCCCGCCGGACGCGGTGCCGGGATCTCGCCCGTGCCGCGGCTAAAGACAAACTTGCCATCGGCCACGTCGCACAGGACGGTATCGCCCTCGCCCCACTCGCCAGCCAGCAGTTCCTCGGACAGCGGATCCTCGATGAGCTTTTGGATGGCACGACGCAGCGGACGCGCGCCGTTGGTGAGGTCGGTACCCTCCGCCACAATCTTGTCGTAGGCCGCATCGGTAAGCTTGATGTTCATGCCGTTTGCGATCAGGCGCTGGCGCAGATCGTCCACCAGCAGGTGCGCAATCTTGGTCAGGTTCTCGCCCGAGAGCTTCTGGAACACCACGATGTCGTCGATACGGTTGAGCAGCTCGGGGCGGAACAGGCGCTTGAGCTCGCCCATCGCGCGGCCGCGGATCTCACTCGAGGTGAGGCCCTGCTCGCCGGTGGTGCCAAAGCCAACGCTCGCATCCTGCGCGATCTCGCGGGCGCCCACGTTTGACGTCATGATGATCACCGTATTGCGGAAGTCGACCGTCTTGCCCTGGCTATCGGTCAGACGGCCCTCCTCCAACACCTGCAGCAGGATATTGAAGATGTCGGGGTGCGCCTTCTCGATCTCGTCGAACAGCACGACCGAGTACGGGTGACGGCGAACAGCCTTGGTGAGCTGGCCGCCCTCGTCGTGGCCCACATAGCCCGGGGGGCTACCGATGAGCTTGGAGACCTCGAACTCACTGCCAAACTCCGACATATCGAAGCTGATGAGCGCGTCCTTGCTGCCAAAGAGATACTCGGCGAGCGTCTTGGCGAGCTCGGTTTTGCCCGTGCCGGTGGGGCCCAGGAAGATAAAGCTGCCGCCGGGGCGACGCGGGTCCTTGAGCGGCGAGCGGCTGCGGCGCACGGCCTTGGCAACGGCCTCGACGGCCTCGTCCTGACCGATGATGCGCGTCTTGAGCACGCTTTCGGCCTGCAGCAGGCGGCGGCTCTCGCTCTCGGTGAGCGAGGACACCGGCACGCCCGAGGTCACGGACACGATGTCGGCAATCTGGGAGACATCGATGGTGAGCGGGCTGGCGTCGAGCTCGGCCGTCCAGGCAGCCTTGGCCTCGGCGAGCTCAATCTCGGCAGCCTTTTGCTGCTCGGTGATCTCGGCGGCCTTGTTCATGTCGTCGCTCTCGGTGGCCTCCTGCGCGGCGGCCTTAAGCTCCTCCACGCGATGCTCGGCCTCGCGCACCGGCTCGGGCGCGTGGTTGGCGGCGATGCGGGCGCGGGCGCCGGCCTCGTCAATGAGGTCGATGGCCTTATCGGGCAGGAAGCGATCCTGGATGTAGCGGTCGGAGAGGTTCGCGGCGGCCTCGATAGCACCCTGCGTATAGCGCACATGGTGGTGCTCCTCGTAGCGCGGCTTGAGCGCGGTCAGGATCTTGACCGTGTCCTCGACGCTCGGCTCCTCGACATCGATGGTCTGGAAGCGACGCTCGAAGGCCGGGTCCTTGGTGAGGTACTTGCGGAATTCCTCGGCCGTGGTGGCGCCGATAATCTGGAAGGCACCGCGCGCGAGCACGGGCTTGAGCATGGAGCTCGCGTCGATGGAGCCCTCGGCAGAGCCGGCACCGATGATGGTGTGCATCTCGTCAATAAACAGGATGACGTCGTCAGCTTCGGTGGCCTCCTGGATCACGTTCTTGAGGCGCTCCTCAAACTCACCGCGATACTTGGCGCCCGCAACGAGGCCCGGCAGGTCGAGCGTCCAGATGTTCTGGTTCATGAGGTTCTCGGGCACGTTGCCAGCTGCAATCTGCTGAGCCAGACCCTCGACGATGGCCGTCTTGCCCACGCCGGGGTCGCCCAAGATAAGCGGATTGTTCTTGGTGCGACGCGAAAGGATCTCCATCATACGCTGGACTTCCTTTTCGCGACCAATTACAGGGTCGAGCTCGCCGTCGCGCGCCTTCTGCGTAAGGTTGGTGGCGAACTGCTTAAGCGTATCGGTGCCGCTCCCCTTTTGCTGCGACGCGTCCGAGCCGCTAAAGAACGGCAGGCCCGCACCGGGACGCCCGGCACCGGCGCCGGCGAGCGGACGCTTCTTGTCCTGGTCCTTGGCGGTAAGTTTCTCGATAGCCTTTTTGATGGAGGCGGACGACACACCCAGGCGCATGAGGATGTCCATGGCCATGCCGTTACCCTCTTCGACGATGCCAATCAGCAAGTGCTCGGTCGACACGTAGGTCTGGTTGTTCTCACGTGCCACGCGGAAGGAGCGCTCCATCACGCTAATGACGAGCGGCGTAAAGGCAAGCTTGGCAGCCTCGGTCTCCTCGCTGGGCTCGGGAACCGTGGTCTGGACCTCCTTGAGGGTGTCCATGATGTCGTCGTAGGAGATATCAAGCGAGCGCAGCGCCTCGGCAGCGATGCCCTCGTCCTCCTTGGCGAGTGCGAGCAGCAGGTGCTCGGTGCCCACCTTATTTGAGTGCAGATCGAGCGCCTCCTGTTTGGCCATCGACATGACCTTGCGCGCTCGATCGGTAAATCTATCTAACATGCTCGTTTCCTTACATGAGTTCATCGAAATCAAAACGCCCGCCCGTCGGCGGCGCTTTTGTCTCTTTACCCACAGGTTGTCTATGTTAACAGCTGGAGGAATATCTATAAACCCGGCTCACATGAATGCAGGTTATGACCGCATCGCGGGACTCACCGCGCGATGCGCGACAGGCGCCCCGCAAGAGAAACCCTAGGCGTCTTTCACCACGTCGGGACTCGTCGCACGCGATGCGCGATAGGCATCGGCCTCCTTGGAGACGCGTTCGAGCAGCTCGGATGTATCGACGCCCTCGACTTGCGCGACCGTTTCCACCGTCTGCATGGCGACCGCCCTCAGGTACGCGCACGCGCTGTCCCCCGGCTGCTCGAGGTCTATCTCCTCGCCGCCCTCCCGGGCAAAGCCGACCGCCATCACAAAGCCCATGATGCCCGAGACCAGAAAGCCCACCGCAAAGCTCGAATCTGCCTTGAGCTCTTCTCCGTCGGGGTGGACGATCTCTCTCACGCGGTCGATGATGATCGTATGGATGCCCTGCACGACCTGCTCGGCGGCACCCGCCCTCATGGTGATGACGATGCGCCGCAGCAGGCAGCGGACGTCGCGCCGGTCGAACGCCGAAAGGTCGCCCTCGCTCGAAAAATGCCAGAGGGCATCGGTGATGAGCTCGTTATCCTGCAGCAGCTGGGCTATGGCGATGGCGACGAGTTCATCGAAATCGTGAAAATAGTAGTAAAACGTTCCGCGATTGCACTGGGCGGCGCGGGTCACCTCGCCAACCGACAGCTCGAAGATGCTGTTGTTCTCGATGAGCTCCCAAAACGCCTCGATGATACGGGTGCGTGCATCGGGCGCATCGGCGTCCTTACGCGGTCTCGCCATGCGCCTCACCGCACCCCTGCGCCTTGGCGTTCATGATGAGCATCTGAAGACGGTTCTCCACGTTGGCGAAGCTCACGTCGGGATCGTAGTCGAGCGGCAGGAACTGCGCCGTGGGATACTGCTCCTTGAGCGCATGGATGAGCCCGCGCCCCACGACATGGTTGGGCAGACACCCGAACGGCTGCAGGATCACGAAGTTGCGGCAGCCGCGCTTGGCGTGCTCGAGAATCTCCGCCGGAATCAGCACGCCCTCGCCCGCATCGAACGTATGGTGCAGGATCTTATCGCTCGCGCGCACGAGCTCGGGCATGCGCGTCGGCGGCTCGTAGAGCGGGCTCGCCGCGCCCAGGCGGTCGCAACGGTCGTGCGCGAGCTCGAACAGGTTGTCCGCCGTGGCGTACCAGGCCTTTTCGGGCAGCGACAGGTCGACGTGGAACTCGCGCGACTGCGCATGCTTGTAGAAATAGGTCTTGCGGATCACGTCGGTCATGCGCGCCTCGATGACCTCGAGCCCGTTGTCCTCGAGGTAGCGCTCGATCTCGTGGTTGGCGCCGAGATGGAAATTGAGCAGGTACTCGCCCACGATGAGAACGGTCGGATGCGGGTTCGAGCGGTCGTACGGAACGGCGTCCATGATCGCAAGCGCGCGTTTGAAGCCCGTCGCCTGGCCTCTCAGCCCGGAGCGCTCCATGCCCTCGATAACCTCATCGAGCGCGCGGTCGAACGCAGCGTCCGCCGCGCCCTTCTCGAGCTCGTAGGGACGGATGCGCCTAAGCATGGCCTCGAGGGCATCGATCATGGGAAGACCGTAGGCGATCTGGATGCTCGGGCCAAGGCCGAGCTTGAAGCCCGGATGCGCATTGTGGGCATCGACGTCGTCGTTGGTGAGCACCGGGACATAGTCGTATCCCGCGTCGTCGAGCGCGCGGCGCAGCAGGGGCATGTAGTGCGTCAGGCGGCAGTCGCCGATATACTTGCCAGTCACCACGGCGACGTCGTGCGGGTCGTACTTACCGCTCTCGAGTGCCGCGAGCGCCTCGCCGATCACGATTTGCGCGGGGAAGCAGATGTCGTTGTGCACATAGCGTTTGCCCAGGCGGATGGCATCCTCGCGCCCGATATCAAGGGCCTCGGCGCGCACGCCCTGATTGCGCATCGCCGCGGTCATGAGCCTGCAAAACGCATGGGAGGTGTTGGGGACCAGCGCGATCTTGTCGTGCCGGTCGCGCTTGGTGTACTTGACCTTATACGGGTCGTCGAGCGGATGGACCGCGTGCACCCGGGCGCCCTCGGCACGCTCCTCCGCGCGACGACGGTTGACCGACTCGATAAACGAACGCACGCGAATGCCCATGGGACCGGCGACGTCGCTCTCATCGAGCTTGATCATCATCGGAACCTTGGAGCCCATCTCGCCCATCATGCGCGCGATCTCGTCGGTGAGATACGCATCGTGGCCGCAGCCGAAGCTGCCCATCTGCACGAGCTCGAGCTCGGGCGTCGATGCGACGATGACCGCGCACGACAGCATGCGCGCATGGTAGTTGTTCACGATGTCGATGCGGCTGTTGGAAAGATCGACGTTGCAGACCCCCGGCACCGCATCGGGCGTCAGCACGGGGATGCCGCGCTCAGAGAAGAGCTTGGGCAGCCCGTGGTTGACCAGCGGGTCGTTGTGGTACGGGCGCGAAGCGATCACCACCGCGTAGCCGCCGTCCTCGTGCACGTTCTCGAGCACCTGCCTGCCGCGCAGCTGCAGCTGGTTCTCAAACGTCTCCTGCGCGCGGTCCGCCTGCTCGGTCGCCTTGGCAACCAGGTCGGCATCGATATCGAAGGTCTCCTTGCACCACGCCTTGAGCTGGCGGTTTCGGTCGCCCTCGTCGTACCAGTGGAACAGCGGCGTATCGAACGGAACGCCGAAACGCTCCTCCGGGTTATCGGAATTGCGCATCACGTAGGGGTATCCCTTTACGACGGCGCACATCCACTCGCTGGTAGAGGCGGTGTTTTCGGTGGGCACCGTCGTGATGATGGGCATGAAGATGCGGTCGACGCCGGCGTCGACGAGATTGCGGATGTGCCCGTGGACGAGCTTGGCCGGGAAGCACACGGTGTCGGATGTGACGTGCGCCAGACCGCGCTCGTACATCGCCTTGGTGCTGCGTCCCGAGACGCGCACCTTAAAGCCGAGCGTGCTGAAGAACGTCGACCAGAACGGCATGGTGTCCCAGAACTCGAGCACACGGGGAATGCCGATCGTGACATCGCGCCCCCCGCTGACGGGAACCGTGGGGTACGACTCGAACAGCAGCTTCTCGCGGTCGACAAAGAGATTGGGGGCAGCCGCGGTCCGGTCGCGCCCCGTGCCGGGTGCCTGTGCCTCGCAAGCACCCTGCGGACGCAGCTCCTCCGCCGCGGGAACCTCGCGCACGAGCTCATCCCATGAGATGGCGCCGCCGCGCGGGCAGCGATTGCCCGTGACGTAAAGCGAGCCGTCGCCAAATGCCACGACCGCGCGCTGGCAGCGGTTGTTGCACCGACGGCAGGTAACGCCGCCGAACTCGCGATGCTCGAAGCGCTCCACGGCATCGAGCCCGATAAACGACGTGCCGGCGTCGCCCTTGCGGCATTCCTCGCGCGCGAGCAGGGCGATACCGATAGCGCCCATCAGCCCCGGGTGGGGCGCACGCGTGACGGGTTTGCCCAGATACTGCTCGAATGCGCGCAGCACCGCGTCGTTTCGGAACGTGCCGCCCTGGACGACGACTTTGTCGCCCAGACGGTTGAGATTTGAAACGCGAATGACCTTGGTGAACACGTTCTCGATAATCGAACGGCAGAGACCGGCCATGATGTCGCCCGGACCCTTACCGCGCCGCTGCTCGGAAACGACGCTGCTGTTCATGAACACCGTGCAGCGGCTGCCGAGAACGGCGGGGGCTTTGGACGAAAATGCCTCGGTCGCGATATCCTCAACGGCTATTCCGAGGTTTTTGGCAAAACCCTCGAGGAACGAGCCGCAGCCCGCAGAGCACGCCTCGTTGACGACGATATCGGTCAGCACGCCGTGGTTGAGCCAGATGGCCTTCATATCCTGTCCGCCGATGTCGAGCACGAAGGTCGCATCGGGAACGCATGCGCACGCGGCGCGGGCGTGCGCGACCGTCTCGACCGTATGGTAGTCGGCGTGGAACGCGCGCGCGAAAAGCTCCTCGCCGTATCCCGTGGTGCCCACGGCATCGATCGCAAGCGTGACTCCCGCTGTCTCCCAGCGGTTCTTCAAGCTGACAAGACCCTGTTGGGCGACGTCGAGCGGTCTGCCGTTATTAGACGCGTAGAACGAATCGACAAGCTCACCCGCCTCATCGACCAGGGCGAACTTGGTCGTCGTGCTCCCCGAATCGATACCGAGCGCCACACGCACCGTCTCTCCGGGCGCATACGCATCCGGACCCTTTGCCGGCGTCTCTTTGCCATGGCATGCCGTAAAATCCGCCTGCTCGGCAGGTGTGGCAAAAAAGGGCTGGGCAAGACGTCCCTCCCCGCTTGCGGGCGCGACCGTCTCGAGCTTATCCAGCCGGACAAAAGCGTCGGGAAGGTCGATCGGTTGGGACGATGCGAACATGTCGGTCAGCGACAGGGCGGCACCGCGCGCGACCATGATCTGCGGATCGCGCGGGACGATAACCTGATCGTCCGATAGATTCAGTTGCTCCCGGAACACGCGGACCAGTGTGGGGTTGTAGGCGAGCGTACCGCCCTCGAAGATTACCGGCGGCTCGATGTCGATACCCTGGGCCAGACCGCCGATCGTTTGGCGGGCGACCGCGTGAAGCGCCGAAAGCGCCAGGTCGGTGGTAGGAATGCCCTCGTTGAGCAGCGGCTGGATATCGGTCTTTGCGTACACGCCGCAGCGGCCCGAGACCTCGTGGACGGTCGTTCCCCGGCTTGCGAGCTGCTCGAACTCGCCCGATTCGGTGCCGACCCCCATGAGCTTTGCCATCTCGTCGATAAATGCACCGGTACCGCCTGCGCACGAGCCGTTCATGCGCATGTCGGCAACCTCGATGTCTCCCTTATCGTTGGTGCGGAAGAAGATCATCTTGGCGTCTTGGCCGCCCAGCTCGATGGCGCAGCGCGTCTGCGGATAGAACCTGCTGATCGCGAGCGCGTTGGCGACCACCTCCTGAACGTACGAGGCGCCCAGCGCGGTCGCGATATCGCGCGCACCCGAGCCGGTCACCGCAACGCGCAGTGACTCATGGGGAAAGCGCTCGGCGAGCTCGCCGAGCATGGCGCGCACGCTCGCTGTCTGACACGCCCCGTGGCGGCGATATCCCCACCACGCCTCGGTCATATCCTCGTGCATCGCGTAAACTTTGGTCGTCGTCGACCCTACGTCCAGTCCTACTAGCAACGCCATAATGCTCCGTCTCTCGCATTTTTCCCGCTAGAGATATACCACTCTACGTAATACAACAGACTGTTGTATTTAAACTCCGTATAAAAAGCGGCTGCCGAAACGCTTCAGCAGCCGCCGAATGCACCAACAGATTGTTCTGCGCGCTAGCACGTCGGGCAACGGAGCAGCACGGGCCCTCCGGTCATGCGCACCGCTCACGCCCGCGATGTCGCCGAGAGAGCTATCCACGCTTTGGGCTCCAACCAAGCAAGTCGCCCGCGCTCAGCAGATCCCTAAGCGAGCTACTCGCACTCAGGAGCCATAGCCTGCTCCAAGAGCTCGGCATGCTCCTCCTCGAAAACCGTCCCCACAGGGAAGGCGCGACGGAAGACGAAGCGGGAAATCGGACCGGCTACCAAAAGGTTCCACGGCAGCGCCATCACAAAATTATGCGGGATGTTGATCATCCAGATCGCGGGCACGGAATACAGGTTCGCAAGGATGCCGCCGGGCATGTGCGTCAGACCCTCACAGGCACCGTACAGCGACATGATGATGACCATGGGAACGACCATGCAGGAGCTGACGGCAAGCGTCATGGCAAGCGGCGAACTCTTGCCCAGCGTGACCAGGAATTTAAAGGCGAAACCCTTGGCAAGGGGGCTGGCAACAAACCAGTCGCAGCACATGGCAAAAATGTAGGCAACGGGGAAGCCGAGCCACGCGGCGGCAACAACCTCGCCGTTGATGGCCCCATGCTGCAGGGCAACGTTGTAGATGCTCATCCAGAGCACCATGCAAAAGCACATGATAAAGGTGAACAGCAGGCTCTCTCGTTTGTTGATAGGCATAAAGGGCATTGTCCTTTCTGTGTTACGCCGCGGCACCACGCAACAAAAACGGGCGGGCAAGATGGAGCTGTTGGGACTTCATCTCGCCCGCCCGTGGTACGTGCGTCTGCGACTACTTATGTGGTGGAACTACCCTAACACGAACGGCGCGCGCTTCGTAAGCGTTGAGTTTATGGAGATGCAGGGCACCAATAATCCCCCCCCCGACCCCATAAGTTGCGGTGGAATACGGACTGTTTTGACCCTTTAAGCAGCAATTCAGTCCCTATTTCACCGCAACTCATTGGGGGTGCAAAGTAACCTGTCCCCTTTGCACCAATTAGCTGGTGTGGCGCCAGCGAGGGTCGGTGAGTGTACGTGCCACACCCAGACCAACGGGCAAAAACGCCACGATGAGCACTGCACGCACAAACCAACCGAGCATATTGACTGTGTCGAAGGTGCACATGTAATACATCGAGCGATACAGATACAAACCCGGCACCATAATGACAATCGAAGGCACCGTGAGAGCGATACGCGGGTAGGTGAGCTTGACTTCGGCCAAGCTTGCCAGCAGACCCGATACCAGCGCGCCGATAAACGCTGCTGCCTCGGGAGGCATTCCCGTGCTGAGGCCCAGGAAGGGAATCATCGTCGGCGCATCGACGAGCGTAAGGCGCAGGGTATTGGAAACGGCGCCGATCAACCCAGCTGCCGCGGCCATCTTTACCGGGCTGTTGAACATCACCGAGAAGCCGAATACGCCAACGAAGCTCATCACCACGCGCAGGAGCGTAAGGGCAAGCGGCGAAAGGCCGAGCGGGGCAAAATCATCCGGTGCCAGCCCCACACACTCGGCAACCATCCAGCCCACAAGGGTCGCCATCACAATAATCGACACGGCATACGAAAGACGCTCAATGCCGCTTCGCATATCGAGCTTAGCGATGTCGAGGCCTGCCGTAATGAGGGGAAAGCCGGGAATCACGAAGAGCATGGCGCCGATATAGCCTTCTTGGTGCGACATTGCCCCCGGTACGACCTGGCCAAGGCCGAGCAATGCCAGCAGATACGAAACGCAAGCGAGCGCAACGCCCGTCGTCAGCGCGCTAAACTGGCCAAGACCCTGCTTGAGAATATGGGAGCGAGCAAAGTTGCCGACACCAGCGCCTACGAATGCGCAGGCCATCTCGATAGGGCCGCCGCCGAGCAAAAAGACGAAGGCGCCGCAAGCACAGGCTGCCGCAAGGCCCTGTTGCCAGGGAGAGTAATCGGGCTTTGAGCTCTCAACGGTCCTGAGCATCTCGTGATACTCATGCACGGTAAACCGGCGCCCATACGTCTCGATTTCCTTTAAGAAGCTCTCCATCATCCAAATGCGATGGGTATTGACTCCCGTTGTAGGCAGGCTGACAACCTCGTTAAAGCAGTGGCCATCTTCGATGCAAGTGCACTCAAACGACAGAAGACTCAGGTCGACGTGAATCGTGACGCCGAGCACAGCGGCAACACGATTCATGGTATCGCGCACGCGCCAGGCACCCGTTCCGCTTGCCAGCATAAGCATGCCGGTACGGCAGATGATGGATGACTTATCGGTGAGCGGCGCATCGACGGCAAGCTCATCGCCTGCCGTCACGATCTGGCGCCAGTCAGTTTTCATATGGAGCGCGCCGGCACGAACGCCGTGGTGCATGGGGGCTCTCGAAAGCAGTGAGTCAAGGCGCGAAGGCTGTGGGGGCTCCACTGATTCACCCTCGTCCTCGTCGGGCTCTTCATCGACCAGATCAAATGAGTCAAGCGATGCCGGCTCGCGACGATCGATTAGCTCCTCATCCTCATCGTCAAAGTAATTGAACTGATCGAGTATGTCCTCTTCGATTGCACGCTCGCTCACATCGTCCATACAGGGGCTCCCTTCCTACCGACTAACCCCCATCCTAGGCAGCAACGGCTAAAGGAAACATAAAAGAGACGACTGTCATGCGAGCCATGTGCTCAATAGCCGTTGGGTAGTCGTTTAAGAACGTCCCCAATGACTACATCGATGTTCTAAGTGTCAACCAAGTCAACGCCGCAGATAGAGGACGGACAGCGAGCGACGTCCAGAGCGAACAAGTTGGCATGAAAAAGGCAAGGCATAAAACAAGAACGCCCCAATGACTATTGCCGGCCAAGGCAACGCCGATGTTTTGGCGACGACAGCGAAAACCCGTCAGAGCGAGCAAGGCGCCTTGAAACAAGGCGGCATTGATCTTTTGATCATGCCGCCGAAGTTGAAAGGCAGATTGCCGCTCTGGCGGGTTTGCAGCGTCAACTGGTTACGCGGTTCGTAGAACCGCGTAACTAGTTAGTACATCTTTGCGCCGGCGGGGATGGAGGCGTCGAGCTGGATCAGGTTGAGACGCTCCTCGCCCTCCTCCTCGTGGACAGCGCTGATCAGCATGCCGCAGCTGGGAATACCCATCATCTTGCGCGGAGGCAGGTTAGTGATGGCGAGCAAGGTCTTGCCGACCAGGTCCTCGGGCTCGTAATAAGCGTGAATACCGGAGAGGATGGTGCGGTCGGTACCGGTACCGTCGTCGAGCGTAAAGTTCAGCAGCTTCTTGGACTTCTTGACGGCCTCGCATGCCTTGACTTTCACAGCGCGGAAATCGCTCTTGGAGAAGGTATCGAAGTCGACGAACTCCTCAAACAGCGGCTCAACGGCGATCTTGGAGTAATCGAGCGTGGGCTTAAGCGACTTTACGAACGGGCTCGCGGCGTTGCTGGCCTCGGCAGCCTTGGCGGCAGCGGCACCGGACTGGAAACCCTTCTCGGGCTTCATGTGCGGGAACAGCAGCACGTCGCGGATAGAAGCCTGGTTGGTAAGCAGCATGACCACGCGGTCGATACCAATGCCAATGCCGCCCGCGGGAGGCATACCGTACTCGAGGGCGCGCACGTAGTCCTCGTCATACTCCATGGCCTCATCGTCGCCGCCGGCCTTCTCGGCCATCTGGGCAGCAAAGCGTTCAGCCTGGTCGACCGGGTCGTTGAGCTCGGAGAATGCGTTGGCGTACTCGTGGCCGGCAATGACCAGCTCAAAGCGGTGAGTCAAACGCGGGTCGTCCTCAAAGCGCTTGGCAAGCGGGCTGACCTCGATGGGGTAATCGCACACGAACGTGGGGTTGACGATGGTGTCCTCGCCCAGCTCATCGTAAATCTCGGCGATAATCTTGCCGGCGGTCCACTCGGGCTTAATCTCCAGGCCCTTCTCGCGCGCGGCGGCAGCAAGCTCCTCGACCGGCGTGTCGATGGTGACCTGCTTGCCGAGCACGTCGGAGACGATGTCGGTCATGGGACGGCTAGCCCAATCACCAGAAAGGTCGATGGTCTGGCCCTGGTACTCGATGACCTCGGGGTTGCCGATGGCCTTGTTGGCAGCCTTAATGACACCCTGGGCGAGTGCCTTCATGCCCTCGAGGTCGGAGAAGGCACGGTAGGCCTCCATCGTGGTGAACTCGGGGTTGTGGGTGAGGTCCATGCCCTCGTTACGGAAGATGCGGCCGATCTCGAACACGCGCTCAAAACCACCGACAATGCAGCGCTTGAGGTGCAGCTCGGTGGCAATACGCAGGTAGCACTCCTGATCGAGCGCGTTGAAGTGCGTGATGAACGGCTTAGCCGTAGCGCCGCCCTGGATGGTCTGCAAGATGGGGGTCTCGACCTCCATGTAGCCGTCGGACTCCATAAAGCGACGGAAGGTGGAGAGAATCTGCGAACGCTTACGGAAGGTCTCGCGAACGTCGTCGTTGGCGATCAGGTCGACGTAGCGCTGGCGATAGCGGGTCTCCTTGTCGGAAAGACCGTGGAACTTCTCGGGCAGCGGACGAACGGCCTTGGAAAGCAGGGTCGCGCTCTTAGGGGCAACGGAAAGCTGACCGCGCTGGGTGCGCACGACCACGCCGGTCACGCCCAGGATGTCGCCCAGGTCGAGGGCCTTGAGCGTATTCCAGGCAGCCTCGTCCATGTCGTTGATGCGGCAGAACAGCTGAATCTCGGCAGTCGCATCGCGCACGACGATGAACATGATCTTGCCCTGACCGCGCTTGGCGACCACACGGCCGGCGATCTTCACGACATCCTCGGTGTCCTCACCATCGGCAAGATCGGCGTACTTAGTCTCGATATCGGCGACGTAGTCCTCAAGCTCAGAGTGCTCAGGATAGGGGTTCTGGCCCGCCTCGAACAGGGCGGCGCGCTTGGCCAGGCGGGTGGCGCGCTCGTCGTTGAGCGTCGATGCCTGATCGGCGGCGTTCTGGTTCTCTGCCATAAGTTAGCTCCTCAAACTAAAACGCTCCCCAGGATTCGGTCCCAGGGAGCGAAAACATACCTTTACGCGGGACCGTGGTCTAGCGTGCGATCTTGGCGATGGTGTAGACGCGAGTCTTGCCGGAAGGCGTAACGACCTCGACGGAGTCGCCCTCGCCGTGACCGATGATGGCGTGACCGACCGGAGACTCGTTGGAAATCTTGTGCTCGAGCGAGTTGGTCTCGGTGGTACCGACGAGCGTGACTTCCATGACCTCGCCGTTGGGATCAATCAGCGAAACGGTGGAACCGATGGAGACGGTCAGGTCGCCCGTGGTGGCAGCAACCTGAGCGTTGGCGAGGATGGCCTGGATCTCGGCAATACGAGCGGCGTTCTGGGCCTGCTTGTCCTTAGCGGCGTCGTACTCGGAGTTCTCCGAAAGGTCGCCGAACGCGCGGGCTTCCTTGATGTCCTCGACGATCTCCTTGGCGTAATCGCCCTCACGCCAAGCGAGCTCCTCGACGAGCTTCTGGCGGCCCTCAGCGGTCAGTACGATCTGGCTTGCGTCCATACGGATATCTCCCCAACTCTGATCAAACAATCAACTGTCAACATAACGAAAAAGACCGGCTAGCCTGCGGGCAAGCCGGTCAGGTGCTCACCCCAAAGGGATGGGACTACTCTGCGTCCGCGTCGCTGTCCTCTGCCTGCTTCTTCTTGGCAGCAGCGAGCTTGGCCTCGAGCTCAGCGATCTCCTTGTCCTCCTCGGACTGCTCGACCACGACCTCCTCGGCCTGCTTGGTCTCGGCCTTATCGTCGCCCTCCATACCCTCACGGATATTCTTGACGGTAGAGCCGAGGGACTTGCCGAGCTTCGGCAGGTTCTTGGGCCCGAAGATAATCAGGACAACGACGAGAATAATGATGAGCTCAGGAGCCCTCAGTCCAAACATGTAGACCTCCACAATACAGCGAGACAAGCTCGAATGAGTATACCGCGGGTATCGCGGTATCACAACACTAGCTAAAAAAAGGGACCGCAAGAAGCGGTCCCTCCTCATGCTCTGGTCGGGTTGACTGGATTTGAACCAGCGACCCCTGCGTCCCGAACGCAGTGCTCTACCAAACTGAGCCACAACCCGTTAGCTCGACTATAGTAACAAAGATTTTCGCCGCGTGCTAGAGAAATTTTTATTTCTTTGAAGCGTCGATTTGAACCGTGTTGGGAATAAGCTCAGTCGCGCAGGACCACCAGCCGTTTTGCTGGGCAGCGTCGGCAAGCCTTTCGGCCATGGCGGCGGTGCCGCAAATGGCAAACGAGCAGGCACCCGATCCGCACACATCTACAGCAACGGTGCCGTCCTGTTTACGCAGCCAATCGAGAACCGTTTGAATCTGCGGCTCCATCTGTGCGGAAATGACACCCAAGTTGTTATGGATGAGTGCATATGCCGTCTCGGCATCACCAGCACGCAAGGCAGAAGCTATCGCGCCGGGCTCGTCCGCAGGCACCGGGGCCTCGTCAAAACGTCGATAGGCTTCAATTGTCGAAACACTTGCCTCGCGCGGCTTGACCAACACGACGGGCGTTGCGGGCAGCGCGGGGTACTCAGTTGCCAGCACGTCTCCCCCACCTACGTAGAACGCAGGACTCGCGTGCAAAAAGAACGGGACGTCGGCACCAATGCCCCGCGCAATGTCGTCGAGCGCAGGGTCGGTGCGATCAATGCCCCAGAGCTCCGCCAAGGCGACAATGACCGCGGCCGCATCCGTCGAGGGGCCGCCCAAGCCGGCGCACAATGGAATGCGCTTCTCAATCGTCACGCAGATGTTTGCCTCGCGACCATAATGCTCGGCCATAGCAATCGCAGCCCGATACGCCGTATTCTTTTGCATGGGAAAATCTGATGCTGGAACCGTCTGGACAGTCAGCGCCTGCGCCGGCGTGACCGTCACGGTATCGGAAAGACTGACGGCTGCCATCAGGGAATCGACCCTGTGGTAGCCGCGGTCATCGCGCTCGGTATGAACCCCCAGGTAGAGGTTAATCTTTGCCGGCGCGGAAAGGGTCAGGGACCAATCGGTCACCGCTAGTGCTCCTCGAGCTGATTGCCGAGCGGGGTAAAAATGTGCTCGCCGCTCTCGGGGTCGAACAGCTCGACCTGACCGGTGAGGACATCGATGTACTGGTAGGACTGACGCGACTTGCGGCCACGACGCTCGTCAACCTCGACGATAAAGACGGCGGGGTGCACGCTCTTGATGGTGCCCATGCGCTCGACGACGCGGGTGCGGCCCATGTTGGCCTTCACCTTAACGCGATCGCCCACCATATCGGTCAGCTTCTCGTGGATGTCGTCGACGTGATTGACTTCCATCTCTTCCATGAACAGGGCCTCCAGAAGGTGCAATTCAAAAAGGGGATAATACCCCTAAGATAGACAAAACTCTAATACTAT
The DNA here is from genome assembly GCA_900544845.1 of uncultured Collinsella sp. Classification (GTDB taxonomy): domain Bacteria; phylum Actinomycetota; class Coriobacteriia; order Coriobacteriales; family Coriobacteriaceae; genus Collinsella. The sequence goes on from UQWV01000007.1 coordinate 27,559, forward strand.
AGCACCCTGCTGCCGTCATACGCAAGTAGCTTAAAAAGCCCGGTCCCAAATTGACTACTTACAGACTATCGGTGTCCAAGACGATGGTGAACGGACCGTCGTTGACAAGATCGACTTTCATATCGGCGCCGAAGATGCCATGTGCTACTTGCTCGACGTCCTCGCGCACAAGCGTCAAGAAGTACTCGTAGAGCTCGTTGGCGACATCGGGGGCGCCGGCATCCGTAAACGACGGACGGCGGCCGTGGCGGCAGTCGGCAAACAGCGTGAACTGCGACACCACGAGCACCTCGCCGTCGACATCGGCAAGTGCCAGGTTGGTCTTGCCGTTCTCGTCCTCGTTGATACGCAGCCCGCGGAGCTTGCCCCACAGCTTGTCGGCCTCGGCACGCGTATCGCCATGGCCCACACCCAGCAGCACCAGGTAGCCGCGTCCAATGCGGCCCACGCACTCGCCGTCGACCGTCACGCCGGCGTTGAGCACGCGCTGCACCACCGCACGCACGGTCTACTCCTCGCCCGTCAGCTTGGCGGACAGATGCTCGAGCGCGTGGAAACGATGGCTGATGGCGTTCTTCTCGTCCGCCGTCAGCTCGGCCATGGTCTTGCCCGGCGTGTCGACCGGCAGGAACAGCGGGTCGTAGCCAAAGCCGTGATCGCCGCGGCCCTCGTGTGCGATAGTGCCCTCGCAGGCGCCCTCACCATAGGTGACCAAACCGTCCGTGTCGATGAGCGCAACGACGCTCATAAAGCGCGCGGTGCGATCCTCGTCGGCCACGCCTTCCAGGTTAACGAGCAGCTTGGCGTTGTTGGCGGCATCGTCGCCGTGCACGCCCGCATAGCGCGCGCTATACACGCCCGGCTCGCCGTCCAGGGCATCAACGACCAAGCCCGAATCGTCGGCAATGGCCATGAGCCCCGTCTCTTCGACCGCGGCTTGGGCCTTGATGATGGCGTTCTCCAAAAACGTCGTGCCGTTTTCCTCGGGGTCCTCAAAATCGCCCAGCTGGCCGAGCGCCACAAAGCGCACCTCGGGCATGACCTTGCCCAAAATGGCCTCGATCTCGGTGAGCTTATGAGCGTTTCCAGTTGCCACGACGATGGTCGCCGCCGGGTCAAGGGTGTCGATGTCAATCTTCTCAAGTGCCATGACTGGCCTCCTTGTCTCTATATCAATGCCGCGCCGAGGGCAACGAGGGCCTCCGCCTCTCCCCTCTCAATCAACGGCAGTCTTGTGTCTAGACGTCTCCGCAAATAAAACCTACCAAAATAAACCTGTCCCTTTTTGGCAGGTTAGGCGAGGGCTTGGCGCTGAAGCTCGATGAGCTCGGCGATACCCTTGTCGCCCAGGTCGAGCAGAGCGTTGAGGCGTTTGCGGTCGAAGGGCGCCTGCTCGCCGGTACCCTGGAGCTCGATCATCTCACCGGTGTCGGTGGCGACGAGGTTCATGTCGACCTCGGCATGGCTGTCCTCGGAATAATCGAGGTCAAGCAGCGTATTGCCGTCGACAACGCCCATGGAGATGGCAGCCACCTGGCCGATAAGCGGGATGCGCTCGATCTTGCCCGCCTCGACCCACATGGCGAGGGCGTCGTGCAGCGCCACCCAGGCGCCGGTGATGCTCGCTGTACGCGTGCCGCCATCGGCCTGAATCACATCGCAGTCAACGGTGACGGTGTACTCTCCGAGCGCCTTCATGTTGACGACGGTACGCAGGCTGCGGCCAATGAGGCGCTCGATCTCCATGGAGCGACCCTTGCGGTTGGCGTGCTCGCGCTTGCAGCGCTTGCCGGTCGACGCCGGCAGCATGGCGTATTCCGCGGTCACCCAGCCGGCCTTAGCTCCTTTTCGCCAGCCCGGCACGCCCTCCTCGATAGTGGCGGCACACAGCACGCGCGTGTCGCCGAACTCGGCCAAACACGAGCCGTGGGCGTGCTTCATGACACCACGGGTGAGCTTAACGGGGCGCAACTCGTTGGCGGCGCGACCGTTGGCGCGGTTGACCTGCATGTACTCCATAGAAATATCCTTTCGGCAAAAGATGTGGCGAAGGCTTTGGCGGCTGCCTTACATCTATTTCAGCTCATCGATATCGATGTGTTCGATGCTCTTGAGCGGCTGACCAAAGATAAAGCTGCCCGCCACCGCAAACTCGGCAATGTTATCGGCCGTCGTGGCAAAACGATGCTGCGGCTCGGCGGCGTCGCCCGCCAGCTGCTCGCGGCGCGTGAGGATATCGGTCAGCTCGCGCGTGGTCTCCTCGGCGGAACTCACGACGCGCACCCCAGGCCCCAGCGCATGCCGGATAGGTCCCACCAACAGCGGAAAATGCGTACAGCCGAGCACCACGGTATCGATACCGTGGTCGCGCAGCGGCTCAACCGTGGCACCCACCAGCGCACGCACGGCAGGCGTATCGAAGATGTCCTCGTTCTCAAGCCACTGTTCCTGCAGATGTGCACCCGAGGCGAGCTCGTGTTCGACAACCTCGACAAAGCTCGAGGCAGGACAGCCGTATACATCGACGCCGGCATCTAGATCCTGAATGGCGCGCGTGTAGGCGCCCGAGCGAATGGTGAGGTTGGTGGCGAGCACGCCCACACGACGCGAGCGGGTGCTGTTGATTGCCGCACGGGCACCCGGCGCGATCACGCCGATCACGGGAACGTCGAGCACCTGCTGGGCCAGACGCAAGGCCGCAGCGGTCGCCGTGTTGCAGGCGATGACCATAATCTTGACGTCGTGCTTCGAAAGCCAACGACCCGCCTGCAACGCAAACGAGCGCACCTCATCCTCGGTGCGCGTGCCGTAGGGGCAGCGCTTGGTGTCGCCAAAGTAGTAGACGGACTCGCGCGGCAGCGCCGTCGCGATGGCGCGCGCAACCGTCAGACCGCCCAAACCAGAATCGAACACGCCAATCGGGCGCGTGTCGCCTGCCGGATTCTCGATATCGGACATTACCTCACCAGTCTCTCTCGAAAAGACATGTCCAAGTGCGGCGGCGCCGCGCTACGAACGCGCCGCGACCAGCAGCTCTGCCGTCGCCGCCCAACCGTCGACAATTTTGCCGCGCGTAACGAAAGCGTTCTCGCAAGCAGCCAGGAACTCGGGCGCGCCGGCGCTCGTCAGGCCATTCTCGACCAGGCAGAACGTGCCCACGTGATCGGCCATGTAGAAGTCGGACTCGGAATCGCCGAGCGCCAACGTCTCCTCGCGCTCGATCCCCAGGTGCTCGCAGAAGTGCGCAATGGCGACGCCCTTGTTGAGGCCCGCGGGGTTGATGTTGAATGCGCGACCGTCCTCGACGCGATCGAGCTCGAGCGTCGTCGGCTTGGACAGATGCGTCAGGTGACCGTTACAGGCCCACACCAGGCCGCAGCCGGCCTCGTCCAGGATGGCCTGGACCTCATTGTCGGGCACATCGCCGCGCATGCCGACGGTGACCTCGCGGTACTTGTAGCCGGTCGACATGTCGTTGTGATACTCGATCTTGTGCGGCCAGCGGGCAAGGATCTTCTCGCACACGCCGGTCTGCTCGATCACCTGGTGCGGAGTAAGGCCGCAGACGGGGTCGTAAGGCATGTCGCCGGTCAGATACTCCCAATCGTTGGCCTTGAGGTCGTACATAACCAGGCCGCCCATCTCACCAATGTAGGAGTTGAGGCCGAGCACGCGCGCGTCCTCGTGGATCATGGTACGGTTGCGGCCCGAGGTGGGAACCACCTGAATGCCAGCACGAGCGAGCGCCACGACGGCCTCGACGAGTTTGGTCGAGGGGTTGCCGTCGTTGTCGCGCAGCAAGCACGAGCCGGGTGCAAGCATCGTGGCATCCAGGTCGGTAAAGACGTATTTGACCTTGGCCAAGCGCTCGCGCATCTCGCCCGAAAGCTCAGCGACGGTCGGCAGGGTATTGTGGGACATGGTTACTCCGTTTACGTAGAAGGGTTTGGACTTGGACGGCATGTTTTGATTGAGGGAACACGCTTATGGCGACAGCGCACTCAGGGCGCCGCCGCCATCATGGTTCATTAGTCAAACTGGGTAACATCGATCAGGCGATTGGCCAGCGAAAGGTCGCTCTCGATGGGCACGAACTCGTCGCCCACGTGCATGAGCTCCTCGTCACCCTTTGCCAGCAGCAAGACAATGGTGGGAGCATCGGGGTTGACGTACTCCTCGCGCGCCGCCTTGAACGCCGCATGCACAGCGGCTTCGCGGTCGAGGATGATCTTGTTCGGCGTATCGTCGGGAACATGCTCGGCAAGCTCGCGACAGACCTTCATCGGGTCCTCGTGAGCTGGATCCTCGTTCGTAAAGATCATCAGGTCGGAATACGGTGCGGCCTCGCGTGGCAATTGCTCGCGGCGCTCCTGCGCCTTGCCGCCGGCGGCGCCAAACAGCGTAATGACGGGGCTAGCGGGAAACGCGCGCTTGACCGACGAGAAAAGCGAACGGAACGAAAGCTGGTTGTGCGCATAGTCAACGACGCAGATCACGCGGCCGTCCTTCGACTCCACGACCTCCATGCGGCCCGGCACACGCAGTTTGGAGAGGCCCTTCTTGATAGCCTCGATACCGATGCCGATCTCGCGCGCAGCGGCGATAGCGACCAGCGCGTTTTCCACGTTAAAGTCGCCCGCGATACCCAGCAGGACCTTCTCCCCCGCCTCGGGCTCGTCGGCGCTCATGCCGTGCAAGTTGAACTCGATGTTAAAGCCGAGCATGCGGACATCGCTCGCCCACAGGCTTGCCTCGGGATGCTCGACGCCAACGGTCACCAAGCGCTCGGCCGTCGACGCTGCCTCCAGCACACGGTCGACCTCTTCGGTGCCCAGATTCACCACGGCGGTCTTTGCCTGGTCAAAGATCCTGAGTTTGCTCTCAAAATAATCCTCAAACGTGGGGTGTTCGATCGGCGAGATGTGGTCGCGGCCGATGTTGAGGAAGCACGCCACGTCAAACGGCAGATTCTCGACGCGTTGGTACTTGAGCGCCTGGCTCGAAACCTCCATGACCATGGACTGGCGACCGGACGTGCGGCAGTTGGCGATATGGCGCCAGACCTCGGGGGCCTCGGGCGTAGTATTGGTGCTCTCGTAGCACTCGATGCCATCGTCGGTACTCACCGAGCCGATCATGCCGCAGGACTCGCCCGCCGCCTTGATGATGGACTGGAGCATAAAAGCGGCCGTGGTCTTTCCCTTGGTGCCGGTGATGCCCACGATCTTGACGTCGTGGTCGGGACGGTCGTAGACCTCCGGCGGCAACAGGGCCATGGCCGTGCGAACACTATCAACAACCAGCATCGCAGCACCGCTCTCCTGCGCCAGCGGCTCCAGAGACTCGACCAGCGACTCCTCGCACACAAATGCGACGGCGCCCGCATCGAGCGCCATGCTCAAAAACGCGGGCTTAAAGGCAGCACCTTTGCAAAAGAACACGTCACCTGCCGAGACCGCGCGCGAATCAAACGAGCAGCCGGTCACGGCACGCTCGTCAACCTGCTCTGATGCGCGCAGCTCGCCGCACACATCGAGAAGCTTGGCAAGCGTATCGACCGTGGTCACGGTCGCGGAATCCGAATGGTGCATCTTTCACCTTTCTCAGCCATTTGGCAGGGACGGTTTTTATAGTAACTGAAACGCACCCACGCAAAAACGGCTCCCGGAGGAGCCGTTACGCGCAGGCGTTCGTAAGCCGAGGCTAGGCAGCCTGAACAGCGGGCTGGTCCTCGTCGATAAAGAAGCGCTTGTACCACACCAGGAACACGAGCGGCGTATAGATCTTGCGCTGGAAATCGCCCTTGCCCGCAAAGTGCAGATCGAGCAGGTGCATGAGCTCGTCGGTATCGAAGAACTCGCTTGCCCACGGCGCGGTGAAGTACTCCTTGACATAGTCGTACCACTTTTGCTCGCGCAGCCAGTAGACAATCGGCACCGGGAAGCCCACCTTGGGACGGGTGGCCCACTCATCGGGCAGCGACTTGTTGGCAGCGTGGCGGAGTACTTGTTTGTTGCCGTTCTCGTTGATGCGGTAGCGGTCGGGAATGTGCTCGGCGAACTCCATGACTTTGCGGTCCAGGAAGGGCACGCGCAGCTCCAGCGAGTGCGCCATGCACATCTTGTCGGCCTTGAGCAGAATGTCGCCCGGGAGCCACATGTTCATGTCCAGGTACTGCTTCTTGACCAGCTCGGGCTGACCCTTCACGCGCGCATAGATGGGAGCGGCAAGCTCGAAGGCGCCATCGCCGGTGTTGTACTCGGGCTTGAGCACGCCGTCGACCTCGCGCTCCGGCCATACCAGAGCCTGTCCCAGGAACGACTTCTCGGGGATCTCGGCGCCCTTGACCAGGAAGTTATGTCCCTTGAAGTACGGCATATGCAGCGCCAGGTTACCGAGCGCGCGACGGATGGGCAGCGGCACCATCTTTTTGTACTTGCGCACCGGGACCGTATCCTCGTAGTAGGCGTAGCCGCCAAAGAGTTCGTCGGCGCCTTCGCCCGAAAGCACGACGGTGACGTCCTTGCGGGCCATCTCGGCCAAGAACCACAGCGGCACGGAAGACAGGTTGGACTGCGGCTCGTCCATGTGATACTGGATGTCCTCGAGCGCACCGAAGAACTCGTCGGCGGTAATCATCTTGCGAACGTTTTCGACGCCGAGCTTATCGGAAAGCTCCTTGGCGTAGTTGGTCTCGTTGAAGTTCTTGTAGTCAAAGCCCACCGAGAAGGTCTTGTCGGGCATGAGGCAAGCGGCGATGTAGCTAGAGTCGACGCCACCGGAGAGGAACGACGCGACCTTGACGTCGGCGATGCGATGGGCCTCGACACTCTCGTGCACGACCTCGTCCAGCTCATCGACATACTCTTCGAACGGCTTCTCGACGGCAGAGTAATCGCAATCCCAGTAGCGCTCGATGTTCATCTTGCCGGTCGGGATATCGACGGTAAAGTAGTGCGCCGGCGGCAGCTTGTAGACACCCTCGAAGAAGGTCTCCTCGGTTGCCGAATACTGCAGCGTCATGTACGGACGCAGGGCCTTTTTGTTGACCGCCTTGTGGAAGTGCGGGTAGTCCAGGAAGCTCTTGATCTCGGAACCAAAGAGCACGCCCGGAGCGCCGTCGCCCGCATCGGCCATGGGATAGTAGTAGAGCGGCTTGATGCCAAAGATGTCGCGGGCGCCAAAAAGCTTGTTCTTCTTTTTGTCCCAGATGACGAAGGCGTACATACCGCGCAGGCGATCGAGAACGGCCTCGCCCCACTCCTCGTAGCCGTGTAGGAGGCTCTCGGTGTCGGCGCCGCAATGGAACTTGTAGCCCTTGGCTTCGAGCTCGGAACGGAGTTCTTGGAAGTTGTAGATCTCGCCGTTGAAGACAATGACGACGCTACCGTCCTCGTTGGCCATAGGTTGGGCGCCAGCCTCGGTCAGGTCGAGGATCGACAGGCGGCGGAAGCCGAGGGCAACGCGGCCGTCGATAAACTGACCGCCCATGTCGGGACCGCGATGGACGATGCGGTCCATCATCTTGGTGAGCACCTCGGATTGGTTATCCGTCCCACCGACAAAACCGACAAAACCGCACATATACTATCCCCTCTGCTGTTGCTGGGCATCAAATCGAATCAGTAGCTTTTGAGTATACCCGAGGGCGTAAAGAGGGGCGGAATGTTCAGGCAATCTCAACTGAATCAGCTCCGCGCCGACACGCGCCAGTTACCTTTAATGGATATGAGATGAATGAGGCAATTGTTTTGCTATACTCTCTCCGCACGGGCGATTGGCGCAACGGTTAGCGCAGGTGCTTTACACGCACAAGGCTGGGGGTTCGAATCCCTCATCGCCCACCACTGAATTGTTAGGCTCCCAGCAATGGGAGCCTTTCTTTTCTGGGCCCATCGCAGAGGGATTCGAACCCGACAGGGTGCGGAGCTGAGGAAACGCGCAAGCGTTTTCCAGCGCAGCACGCGAGGGCCGTAGGCCCGAAGCGAGAGCGGGCGGCGAAGCTGCACGCGACATCCCTCATCGCCCACCACTGAATTGGAAACGGTCCTCGCAAGGGGACCGTTTTTGTTTGGGCCCAGCGCATGGGATTCGAACCCGACAGGGTGCGGAGCTGAGGAAACGCGAAGCGTTTTCCAGCGCAGCACGCGAGGGCCGTAGGCCCGAAGCGAAAGCGGGCGGCGCCAGTCGCACGCGGACATCCCTCATCGCCCACCACTGATTTGGAAACGGTCCTCGCAAGGGGACCGTTTTTGTTTGCGCCCGGTGCATGGGATTCGAACCCGCCAGCACGTCTGTCACAAAGGCCGTGGCCAAAAAATGGCGAAAATGAGTACTGCTACTTTGTTTGCAACATATAAAAAGATAGTATTGCTTAAGTTACGCAACATATGTCCATTATAAGGACTAACAGTTGGATCAAAATCGTGCATTCATCGCCATTTCGACTTGCTATCTGGCCTTATTAGTCCAAAATTGCTGCTACCAAATCGGTAGCAGTACTCATATTTAATGTTTTTTGACCAGCGGGTCTCCCTGCCTTAGCAAATCTAAGGCAAAACGGGCTCCAGACCGCTGAATCATGCCACATAGGGCACGCCCGCAGTCCGGAACCCGGTCCAAATTGAGTTATTGCGCCGCGTTAGACCAAGACACCCGACAGGATCTCGATCAGACTGTCCACGTCGGCTTCCTCGCAGACGAGCGGCGGCAAGAAACGCAGCGTATGAGCACCCGTAGCGTTAATCACGACACCGGCGGCCAGCGCGCGGGCAACAATATCATGCGCATCGCCCGCGGCATCATCCAAATCACAGCCGAGCATCAGGCCACGGCCACGCACCTCTACCACATGCGGAAGCTTAGCCAGCGCCTGCTCCATATAGGCACCCACCTTGGCAGCATGCTCGGCATAATCGCCGCGCACAAGCGCGGAGAGCGTCGCGGCACACGCCGCGATGGCCAAGCAGCTACCGCCAAAGGTCGAGCCGTGGTCGCCCGGCTTAAACACGTCGGCAATCTCCTTCTTTGCCACCACGGCACCCATGGGCACGCCGTCGGCAATGCCCTTGGCAAGGCTCATGATGTCGGGCTCCACGCCATAGGTTTGGAATGCAAACGGCTTGCCGGAGCGGAAGATGCCGCACTGGACCTCGTCGGCGATAAGCACGGCGCCCACTTCGTGTGCCAGGTCGCGCGCTGCCGCCATAAACTCCTCGGTCATGGGGTGCACGCCACTCTCACCCTGGATCGGCTCGAGCATCACGGCACAAATCTCGCTCCCCAGCTGCTTAAAGATCGCACGCAGCTCGTCCACATCGTTGGGCGTGCAGGCCACAAAGCCACCCGGCAGCGGACGGAAGCTGTCCTGCAGCCAATCCTGCATGGTGGCGGCAATGGTCTCGAGCGTACGGCCGTGGAAGCCGCCGCGCATGCACACGATGGTGTTGCCGCCATTACCGGCACGCTTGGCGTACAGGCGCGCAAGCTTCATCGAGCCCTCGTTGGCCTCGGCGCCAGAGTTGGCAAAGAAGGTCTCCCACACCTGCTCGTCCGCAGCCGGGGCACCAAGAGCAGCTGCCGTGGTCTCATCGCCGGCGGCAATGGCATCGGCAAGCACGCGCGCACCATCTACGTCGTCGTTAGCAAGCTTGGACAGCAGCGCCGCGACCTGTCCGCGCTGCTCGATGTAAAAGTAATTGGAGACATGCATGAGCTTTTTGGTCTGTGCCTCGAGCGCCGAGAGCACAGCCGGGTCGCCATGACCTAGGCTGCACACGCCGATGCCGGCAAGAAAGTCGAGGTACTCACGGCCATCGTCGCCGGTGAGCTTCATGCCGTGACCCTCGACAAACTCGACCGGAGAGCGGCCAAAGGTATGCATAACGTAATGGGATTCAAGCGATTGCTGAGCTGCAAGTGACATGGGATGCCTTTCGTTGGGCGCCAGACGGCGCGGGGCTATGGGTGCAGGAATGGGGCGGCTGCGGGTCAGCTAGACCGTCTGAAGCTTCTCGACCTCGTCAAGGTTCTCGGTCAGACGCGCAGCAAACGTCGAAAGCGGATGCGGATGCGTATCGAACTCGTAAGCCGTCTCGGTGGAATGGATCACGGTGCCGACGCCGGCATCGGTCAGCAGCTCCAGCAGCAGCGAGTGCGGCGTGGTACCGTTAATGATGTGGGCACGAAATACGCCGCCGGTAAGCGCATCGACGGCCGCACGCAGCTTGGGAATCATGCCCTTATCGACCTCGCCGCCGTAGAGCATTTCGTTAACCTCGTCGAGCGTTAGGTTGGAGATAAGCGAGTCCTTGTCGCTAAAGTCCTTGTACAGGCCATCGACATCGGTCAAAAAGATCGCCTTATGCGCGTGGAGCGCCGCGGCAACGGCACCGGCGGCGGTGTCGGCGTTGATGTTGAAGAAACCGCCGTCCTCCCCCGCCGCGACGGTAGCGATGACGGGGATGTACTCGTTATCGAGTAAGCGCTCGATATAGTCGGTGTTGACGTGCGTCACTTTGCCCACACGACCGAGCTCGGGGTCGAGCGGCTCGGCGATGAGCGTGCCGGCATCGCTGCCCGACACGCCCACGGCCAGGTTACCGTGGTGGTTGATGGCAGCAACCAACTCCTGGTTGACCTTGCCGCCCAGCACCTCGCGCACGATATCCATAGTCGCCGGCGTGGTCACGCGCTGGCCGTTCTTAAACTCGACGGGGATGTCATAGTGGCTGAGCGCCTCGTTGATAGCCTTGCCGCCGCCGTGCACGATGACGGGGCGCATACCGATGATCTTGAGCAAAACGATGTCGCTCATCACGTCGCGGCGCAGCTGCTCATCAACCATGGCGGCTCCGCCATATTTGATAACAACCGTCTTGCCGGTCAGATTCTTAATCCACGGCAGCGCTTCGAACAGCAGCTGCGCAGTTGCTTCGTTGGATTCGCTCGAACGACAATCGCGTGCGAATTTCATAATCTGCCTCGTCTTTCGTATCGTTATCGCGCCGTGCTCCGCTGTCCGCAATCGCGGCAAGATGCGCAGCGTGCCTGGAATCTAGGAACGGTAGTCGCCGTTGATGGAGATGTACTCATGCGTGAGGTCGCAGGTCCACACGGTCGTTGCCGCGTCGCCTGCGCCCAGGTCGGCCGAGATCACGATCTCGGGCGCCTCGAAACGCCGTAGAGCCTCGTCCTCGTCAAAGGGAACAGTCAGACCGTCGCGACAGACAGGCATGCCCATCATGTCGATGGAAACATCTTCCTGATTAAACTTCACGCCGCACTTGCCAAGCGCCATAGCAACGCGACCCCAGTTGCAGTCGTGGCCGGCGATGCAGGTCTTAACGAGCGGCGAGTTGGCAACGGCACGGGCGGCGATATCGGCTTCCTCGTCGTTCACGGCGCCGGTAACGTTGACCGTAACAAGCTTGGATGCGCCCTCGCCATCGGCGGCGATATTGCGCGCCAGGCTCTCGCACACCTCGTGCACGGCAAATGCCAACTCGTCGAAGGCATCGGAGCCCTCGACGATAGGCTCGGCATCTGCGGCAGCGGCGCCGGAGGCAAGCATGATGCAGGTGTCGTTGGTCGAGGTGTCGGAATCGACCGTTACCTTGTTAAAGGTCTGCTTGACGGTCGAGAGCAGCAGGGCATGAAGTGCCGCAGGCTCGACGGGGGCATCGGTAGTAATGACCGCGATCATGGTGGCCATATTGGGCATGATCATGCCCGAGCCCTTGCACATTCCGCCTACCGTATAGACATTGCCCGCATGACCCGCAGCCTCGCTGACGTAGGACACGGCGTACTCCTTGGAGTGCGTGTCGGTCGTCATGATGGCGCGAGCGGCATCGGCGCCACCGTGGGCGGAGAGCGCCTCGTAGGCGGCAGGAATGGCGGTCTCAAACGTGTCGATCGGCAGAATCTGGCCAATCACACCCGTGGAGGCAACCAGAATCTGCTGGGGCTCACAGCCGATGACCTGCGATGCGATGCTGCACGTCTCGCGCGCGCATGCAAGGCCGGTCTCACCCGTGGCGGCGTTAGCATTGCCAGAGTTGACCGAAACGCCGGCGATGATTCCGTAGCCCTTGTCGGCACCGCCCAGGTTGGCACGGCTCACCTGCACGGGCGCCGCGCAAAAGCGATTGGTGGTAAACACGCCGGCACCGGGACAGGGTTTATCGGGCACGACGAGCGCGTAATCCAGACGCTCGGGGTTCTTGCGGAACCCAGCGTGGATGCCTGCAGCCTTAAAACCAGCCGCAGCCGTAACGCCACCCTCGACGGCGCGAATCTTGATATCAAACAGCTCGGTATTCATCGTCTTTATGACTCCTTATGTCAAACAAAAAACGGACATCGGTTGGTGCGCCATGCCAGTCGTGATCATGAGACCAGCTTAAGAGTGGCGCCCCACTCGATGCCCGACTACCAAATCGTTAACAATCGAATGTGCTACACCGGGCACGCCACTGTGGGCAAGCCTCGTCGCTCGTCAAAGCCAAAGACGATATTGGCGCACTGGACTGCTTGGCCCGCAGCGCCCTTGCACAGATTGTCGATGGCGCCCGTCGCCACCAGCACGCCCGCGCACTTGTTGAGCGCGAGGCCGATCTGGGCGGCGTTGGTGCCGACGACCGAAGCCGTCTTGGGCTGCTGGCCGGCGTCGAGTACGCGCACGAAAGTGCGACCAGCGTAGAACTGCTTGTAATAGTCGACAACGTCCTCAAGGGTCAGGGAGTCGATGGCCTGCGGCGTGAGCGGCAGCGTCACCGTGGAGAGCAGGCCGCGCTTGAGCGGTGCCAGGTGCGGGGTAAAGACGACGCGATCTGTTAGACCAAGGATTTGCTCGATTTCGGGCGTGTGACGATGCTTACCCACGCCGTAGGCCTCCAAGTTCTCGTCGGCGCTGCAAAAATGGGTGCGGGCGTTGCAGGACTTACCGGCGCCCGTCACGCCGCTAATGGCATCGACAATCACGGGACCGTTCTCGGCCACCCAGCCCGCACGCACGGCAGGAGCGGCAGCAAGGCTCGTTGCGGTGGGATAGCAGCCGGCGCAGGCGACCAACACGGGCCTGCCAGCGGCATGGTTGGAAGCAGCGGTCTCTAAGTCCTGGCAGAACAGCTCGGGCAGACCGAAGGCGCGGGTCTTGAGCAACTCAGGGCTCGTGTGCTCGGCGGCATACCAGGCCTCAAAGGTGGCCGGATCGCTCAGGCGATAGTCGGCCGAGAGGTCAATGCAGGAGACTCCCGCGGCAAGCAGGGCGGGCACCTGAGCCATGGCAGCCGTGTGCGGCACGGCCAAAAATACCGCGTCGCAGTTCTTGAGCTCGGGGGCATCATGCGTCGTGAAGACAAGATCGCTTACGCCGGTGAAGCTCGGGTACACCGCAGACAACGGCTGGCCGGCATCGGCGTTGGACGTAATGGCAACAAGTTCAAACTCGGGATGACCGAGCACGAGGCGAATGAGCTCGGCTCCGGCATATCCAGCCGCGCCGACGATTCCAACCTTCAAAGACATATCAGACTCCTTGTCTGCGATTTATGCACCGATGCGCATTTCTCAGCAGTCGTTATGAGGTGGGTTGAAACTTTAGCACCAAAAGATGCATGAACACATAAATGGCTTGCATATTCATGCATTGAAACATTCCCGACACATTCGCTTGAAGGAATTGACAAATGGAGCGGGCCCCGTATTGACCGGCGCTCCTAACGGCGCCGGGCAATACGGGGCCCGCCCATGCGAAAACCAAGTTGTTAGGATGAGCCAGCTGGCTAGAGCTCGACCGGCACCCATTCGTCGTGATTGCAGATAAATGCCTCGGAATCCTCGACGCTAAAGAAGACAAGCGCGGGGTCGTTAGGCCCCTCATAGTGCTCGCCCAGGTGCTCTAGATGCTTCCACCCGGCTTCGCGCATTTCGTCTAAAGCCCGGTCATCCAAGCCGGCACGCCCGCGCAAGATGAGCCAGCCATGGCCCGGCCACCAACTCGTGGCCTCAAAGCGCTGGTTTTGCAGCAGCTCTTGCCACACATCTTTGGTGCGCGCTGTTACAAACCACAGCTTGCCATCCTGGATCTGCGCAAACGAAAACGGACGCACATGAGGCTGTCCGTCAACGCTCGTCGCCAAATACCATGCCGGCACCGACGTCAGATACTCCAAAACCGTATTCAATCCGTCCACGTTTCCTCCTGTACTAGCTAGTTTGGGAGCCTGGTTTGTGTGAACTAGAGCTCCAGGCGCTCCTCGCTGCCGTCGATATCACAGAAGCGGGCGACGATATTGCGGACCGAGAAAAACGCAAGGCGGCCGTCGTTGGCGCTCTCGTGATTCTCGCCAATGCCCACCATGTGCTTAAAGCCTGCTTCGCGAACGCGGTCGCTCACGACCACATCGTCCTCGAGCGCGGCCTCGCCGGTCAATACGATCCAGCACTCCCCCGGCTTCCAGCCCGAAAGCTCAAACTTGGGGTTCGCGCTGAGCTCGGCCCACACGTCCTTATCGCGCGACGTGCAAAACCACAACTTGCCGTTATCGACCATGGCAAACGAGAACGGCCTTACGCGCGGCTGATGCCCATCGTTCGCATCAGTCGTAGCCAGAAACCACGCGGGGATGCGCCTGAGGTATGTGCAGGCGCGCTCGAGTTGGGCCGTGCGGTCGATTTCGGTCATAGGGACCCCTTTCTTGCGCTCGAATCGCGCCTAAACAAGTTGAAGATTGATGACGATGACGCAGATGAGCAGCAACGCCGTCACCACCGCCGCCAACGCATCGCTGCGGCCAAATGCAAGCGCATGCAAACGTGTGCGGCCCTGCTCGCCATGATAGCAACGGGCATCCATGGCGGCCGAAAGCGTCTCGGCATGACGGAACACGCCCGTGAACAGCGGAATCGCCACACTGCCGAGCATACGCACGCCGCCGAGCGGGCCTCCCGTCACGCGCGCACCGCGGCTTGCTTGCGCGTCCGCCGTCTGCTTCATCTCGGTGGCAAACTGCGGCATAAAGCGCAGCGCGATACCCATAATCATGCCGAGCTCATGCGCAGGGAGCCCCACGCGCGCAAACGGTGCGAGCAGACGCTCAAAGCCCGCGGTGAGGTCGAGCGTGGGCGTGGTGAGCGTAATGGCGCTCATGCCGGCCATCATCAGAGTCAGGCGGCACGCCATAAAGGCGGCAGAACGCAGCGAGCCCTCGCTTATCTGCAGAAAGCCGAGCTGCCACAGGATGCGCCCACTCTGATCGGTAAACAAGTTGAGCACCGCGACCACGACGACGATCGCCAGTAGCGGCGCCATCGACGACAGAACGCGACGAACCGGCACCCGAGACACGGCATAGGTCAGCACAACGAAAATTGCGACCGGGGCCAGCCCGCGGAAGCCACTGACCGTGAGCGTCGTGATCAGAAACACAAAGCCCAAGAGCAACTTGGTTCGCGGGTCCAGGCGGTGGATTGCACTATCGCCGGGATAGTAACTGCCAAACGAAAACGCCTCCATCAGCAGCCCTCCTCTCGCGCGACCGTCTTGGATTTAGCAATGTCCGAGACGTTAGAAGAACCGTCTGGGCGACCGATCAGCAAATCTGCCAACTCGTCGGCCAACGACTCAACCGTATAGAGCCCGCCGCGACGCAGCGGCACGCCCGCCTCCGTAAGCGCCAGCGCCATACGCTGGGCGGCGGGAACGCCCAAGCCGATCGACTTGAGCTCATCGGCATGCGCAAACACCTGAGCGGGCGTGCCCTCGGCAAACACCGCGCCCTCGTTCATCACGACAATACGGTCGCAGCAATTGGCCAGGTCATCCATACTATGCGAAACCATGACAACGGTCAGGCCATCGCGGTGAAGTCGATCGATAAGCTCAAGGAAATCCCTGCGCGCAGCCGGATCGAGCCCCGCCATGGGCTCATCGAGCACCAGGACTTCGGGCTCCATGGCGAGCACGCCGGCGAATGCCACACGCCGTTGCTGACCGCCCGAAAGCTCAAAGGGACTCTTGTCGCCGACCGCGGAAAGGTCGAGGCCCACGCGTGAGAGCGATGACTCGACACGACGGTCGACTTCATCTTGCGGCAAGCCAAGGTTATGCGGACCAAACGCCACGTCCTGCGCCACGGTTTCGGCAAACAGCTGACGCTCAGGATATTGAAACACCACGCCGACCTTGGCCTTAACCGCGGCGGCGTCTTTCTTGTTTGACAGATCGAGCCCCAGCGCGCGAACGGATCCCTCCTGGGGGCGAATCAAACCGTTGAGATGCTGGACCAGCGTCGACTTACCCGAACCGGTATGACCTGCCAAGCCCAGGAACTCGCCGCGACGCACCGTCAGCGATACATCGCGCAGCGCCCACGGGCTGCTTGGGTCGTTTCCCCAGAGAGCCTGTTTGCTCGATTTGCCCGCAGTGGCCGAGCGCTTATGCCAGCGGCGGCGCTCGCGCGGACTGAGCGAATAACTGTACGAAACATGGGATAGCTCGATGACGGGCTCCGACGCGTTGCCCTCGTTGTCTACCGGAACAGTGCCGTCAGCGATTTCCGACTGGGATACGGAAGACTGCCCCGCGATGCCTGCCCCACTTCGCTCGGCATAAGCCTGCGCAATCTCGGCGACCATATCCGCCTCACGTACCTGCGCGCAAACGGGCACGCCCTCCGCACGAAGTGCCATGCCCAAACGGCACGACTCTGGCATGTCAAGGTTGAGCTGAACGAGTTCATTCGCCCGCGTCAGAATCTCATCGGGCGTGCCCAGCATGGCAACTCGTCCCGTCTGAAACACGGCGACATGATCGGCCTCGGCAGCCTCCTCCATAAAGTGCGTAATCATCACGATGGTCATGCCGCGAGCGTGCAACGCGCGGCAAGCCTTCATGAGGCCCTTGCGTCCACGCGGATCGAGCATCGAGGAAGCCTCGTCCAATATGAGCACGCGCGGTTCCATGGCGAGCACGCCGGCAAGCGCCACGCGCTGCTTTTGGCCGCCCGAAAGCGCATGGGTCTCGTGGCGCTCAAAGCCCACCAGGCCCACACCCTTCAGCGCCTCGCGTACGCGCTGCGCAATTTGCGCCGATGGCACGCCAAGGTTTTCGGGACCAAACGCAACGTCATCTTCGACAAGCGTTGCCACCAGCTGGTCGTCGGGATTCTGGAATACCATGCCCGCGGTCGAACGAATGTCGTAGACCAGCTCGGGGTCGGACGCATCCATGCCGTTGATGCGTACCGTGCCCGCATCGGGCTGCAACAGCGCATTCAGATGCTTGGCAAACGTCGACTTGCCCGACCCATTGCCACCGAGAATGCAGAAAAACTCGCCGTCCTCGATATTCAGATCGACGCCGTCGAGCGCCGGTACGGCACCGTCATAGCTAAAGGAAACGCCCCGACACTCAATCATGCGCGGCCTTTGACCTGGTCCTTTTTAGGCGTGATGAGGTTGGAGACCGCTTTATACACCGCCAGTGTCAACACCGAGTTAAGCACGGTCTTGATAAGGTTGAACGGCAGCACGGCAGGAATCATGAGCGGGGCGATCACATCGACCGAGCCATACCAGAACCATACGCCAATGGTAAGGTTTGCGACCATAGACAACGCCGTAGCGGCAATAACGCCGAGCACCAGGCCAATCACGGCACCCTTATAGGTATGCATCTTCTGATAGACGATAGCCGCAGGCAGAATGTAGCCCAGCGTGGCAACCAGGTTCATAAGCGCGCCGACCCAGTCACCCGTGGTGAGCGCATGGATAACGATAGCCATAGCGGCAACAGCAGTGCCGGCGCCAGGACCATACGCAAACCCGCACACCATCGCCGGTACCAGCGACGGGTCATACGTCAAAAACGGCGCCGAAGGAAGGATAGGCAGCTGCACGTACATAAACAGGGCGCCCAAGGCGCACATCAACGCCATGGTAACGAGCTGTTTGGTGCTCCACCTATTCGTGTTCTCAAAATGGATATGCTGCGACTGTTCAGACATAAGATCACCTGCCTCTTTCATCCGGACTCTAACCGTTGGTACTGGGATCTCACCAGTTCAGCCGGCATGCGAACCAACACACGCACGGGTCGCGGACTCATCGGCTCGGTCGCAGACACCTCGCCTGCGCCACGGCGTCCCTTTGACACCGCCCGATTTACCGCCAGTGGGGAATTCCACCCCGCCCTGAAACAGCAATTGCAAGTGTAGCACGAGCAGGTTCTCGCGCAAGTATGCCAAGGGTAATTTGTGGCGGAGATCAGTTGCCAAAGCAACCACGTCCCCCACCCATCCCAAAGCAACGCGCCTTTCGCGCAAAGCGCGAAACAGCGAAGGGGACACGTATCCCTATCGACCACATCCTTCTCCGCCCGCCGGCCTCAAGGCCGTAAACGCAGGGAATCCGGGGGCGGGACGGGGACTTCTCTCCGGAATATTCCGCAGGACGCAAAGAGGCTCCGCAGCGCGAAGCGCGATGCGGAGCCTCTTTGCATGTCCGAGGACGTTCCGGAGAGAAGTCCCCGTCCCGCCCCCGGATTCCCGGTGGGAGTTCTAGACCTTGTCGGCCTTAGTACATACCGCCGCCCTGCTGACCAGCGGTAGCAGCAGCGATTGCGTCCTCAAGCTGAGTGTTCTTGGGCACATCGGAGACGGTGGCCTCGGTGATGAGGATCAGGCTGGCGACAGAAGCAGCGTTCTGCAGGGTGACGCGGCTGACCTTGACGGGGTCGAGGACGCCCATCTCGATCATGTCGCCCCACTCGCCGTTGGCAGAGTTGAGACCCTGGCCGGCGGGCAGCTCGGCGACCTTGTCGACCACGACAGCGCCCTCAAAGCCAGCGTTCTTGGCGATGGTGGCGACCGGAGCGGTCAGAGCCTTCTTGACGATGTCGACGCCGATCTTCTCCTCGGGGTCATCGATCTCGACGGCATCGAGCGCAGGAGCAGCGTCCATGAAGGCGACGCCGCCGCCAGCGACAATGCCCTCCTCGACAGCAGCGCGGGTGGCCTGCAGGGCGTCCTCGACGCGATGTTTGATCTCCTTGAGCTCGGACTCGGTAGCAGCGCCGACCTTGATGACGGCAACGCCACCGGAGAGCTTGGCCAGGCGCTCCTGGAGCTTCTCACGGTCGAAGTCAGAGGTGGTGTTCTCCATCTCGCCCTTAATCTGAGCGATACGGGCGTCGATGGCCTCCTTGGAGCCAGCGCCGCCGACGACGACGGTGTTGTCCTTAGAGATGGTGACGGACTTAGCGGTACCGAGCATATCGGCGGTGATGTCAGCGACCTTCACGCCCAACTCGTCCAGGGCAGCCTGGCCACCGGTGAGGACGGCGATGTCCTCGAGAATGCGCTTGCGGCGATCGCCGTAGCCCGGGGCCTTGACGGCGCAGACGTTGAGGGCGCCACGGATCTTGTTGAGGACCAGGGTAGGCAGAGCTTCGCCGTCGATGTCCTCAGCGATGATGAGCAGGCCACGGCCAGCGCGCTGGACAGCCTCGAGAACGGGCATGATGTCCTGAACGCTGGAGATCTTCTGGTCGGTGATGAGGATGTACGGATCCTTCATCACGGCCTCCATGCGGTCGTTATCCGTGACGAAGTAAGCGGAGACATAGCCCTTGTCGAACTGCATGCCCTCGACGGTGTCGATGGTGATGTCGAACGTCTGGGAATCCTCGACGGTGATGACGCCGTCCTTGCCCACGACCTCCATGGCCTCGGCGATCTTCTCGCCGACCTCGGGGTCACCGGCAGAGATGGTGCCGACGGAAGCAATCTGCTCCTTGGTCTCGACCGGCTTAGCCTGCTTCTTCATCTCGGCGACGGCGGCGTTGACGGCCTTGTCGATGCCGCGACGGATGGCCAGCGGGTTGGCGCCAGCGGCGACGTTGCGCAGACCGTCGTTGACGATGGCCTGAGCGAGCAGAGTTGCGGTGGTGGTGCCGTCACCCACGGTGTCGTTGGTCTTGGTGGCGACCTCCTTCACCAGCTGAGCGCCCATGTTCTCGATGTTGTCCTCGAGCTCGATCTCCTTGGCGACGGAAACGCCGTCGTTGGTGATGGTCGGGGCACCGAACGTGCGCTGCAGCGCAACGTAGCGACCCTTGGGGCCCATGGTGACGGTAACGGCGTCGGCCAGAGTGTTGACGCCCTTGGCGAGCTTAGCGCGGGCATCGGTGTTGAACGTAATGTTCTTTGCCATGGTAGGTAATCCTCCAAAAGAAATGTGACTCGCGTCGCCGCTTCCGAGTCCTATGCGGCGGACGCGTTCAAAGACGAATCAGAGATTCTGACGAGACTAGGCCTCGACGACAGCGTAGATGTCGTCGGCGCGCATCAGCAGATACTTCTCGCCGTCGACCTTGACCTCGTTGCCACCGAACTTACCGTAGATGACAACGTCACCGACCTTGACGTCCATGGGGATGCGCTCACCCTTGTCGTTGACCTTGCCGGCGCCCACGGCAACGATGGTGCCGCGCTGCGGCTTCTCCTGAGCGTTGCTGGCGATGTACAGACCAGAGGCGGTCTTCTGCTCGGCCTCGTCGGGCTTGACCAGGACGCGATCTGCAAGCGGCTTCAAAGACGACATGCTTGTTTCCTCCTTTGTGGGCCGCGCGGTCATGCCGCGCGGGTTAACCCTTTTTGTTTGCGTACGCGTTGAATGGTACCCACGAATGGCGGGTTATACAACACGGAGTCAAAAAATCTTATTTTTTGGCACTTAGATTTTCTGAATGCCGGGGGATAACTTAGCGATGCCTCCCGTGTGGCTCCGGAGGGGCGGGGCGTAAGGTTTCCTGCTCGGGCAGTCCTGCTCGCACGGAGGCCACATTAAGTGGCCTTCGGCTCGTGCGGAACTC
>UQWV01000008.1 GCA_900544845.1 uncultured Collinsella sp.
CAGGCCGCTATCGGTGACGGTCTTCTTGCAGAAGCTCAGACTTATGCAGCCGATCTTGCTGCGTGGCGACACGATTTACATCAGATGCCCGAGCTGGGTAACAACCTTCCGCAGACGTCCGCCTTTATCCAGGCGCGTCTGGACGAGATGGATATTCCCTATGCCGTGCTTGTTGACGGCTCCTGTGTCGTTGGCCTTATCGGTGCCGGCGCGGCAGCTGCTGCTCGGGGTAACGGTACGTGCACGGACAAGCAGGCCGGTACGGTCATCATGCTCCGCGGCGACATGGATGCCCTGCCCGTTGCCGAGGAATCCGGCGAGCCCTTTGCATCCACCAATGGCTGCATGCATGCTTGCGGTCACGATATGCACGCGACGGCGCTGCTTGGTGCGGCTCGTATGCTCAAGGCCCGCGAGTCCGAGCTTCTCGACGCCAACGCTACGGTTAAGTTGCTGTTCCAGCCGGGCGAGGAAACCTTTGAGGGTGCCCGTGCCGCCATCGTCGACGGTCTGCTGCAGAACCCACGCCCTCAGGCGGCTTTTGCCATGCATGTTAACAGCCAATCGCCGCTCGGCCTGGTGCTCTATGGGAGTCCGGCGCTCTCGGGCGTGTACGGTTTTCGCGTCACGCTTCAGGGCAAGGGCGGCCATGGCTCGAGCCCCGAGATCTGCATCGACCCCATCACGGCCGGCGTCCATGTGCATCTGGCGCTTCAGGAGCTCATCTCCCGCGAGGTGCCGGCGGCCAAGGAGGTCGCGCTTACCGTTGGCAAGTTCGCCGGCGGTCAGGCCGCAAATGTCATCCCCGACACTTGTGTGCTCGAGGGAACGCTGCGTGGCTTCGACGTCAAGCTCATGGAGCACCTCAAGACCCGCATCGCGGAGGTCGTCAAAGGCGTTGCCACGACCTATCGTACGCCGGCGACTATCGAGACGCTCTCGGATGTTCCGCCGCTGGTACTCGATGACAATATGACCCAGGCTTCACTTGGCTATGTGGGTGCGACACTGCCCAAGGCCACCTTCCTGCCGCTGTTCCACGCCATGGCGAGTGAGGACTTCGCGTTGATCTCGAGTGAGATCCCGAGTGCGTACTTTACCGTGGGCGCTGCCGTGACTGATACGGACGAGCATTTTGCTCAGCATCATCCCAAGGCACGTTTTAGCGATGCCGAGCTTCCCCTTGGCGCCGCGGCTTATGCGGCAGTCGCTTTGGGCTACATCGCCGACCACCGGTAGCACCCAATCTTGCTACTCGTTTGTTTAAAAAGGAGCAGTATGTCCCAGCAGCGTAAGTTCTTCCCCGGCTGGCTCGTGGTGGCTTCCGGCTTTGTCATCATGGCCACGTGCTACACGATTTTCGTTAACTGCATGAGCCTGTTTCAGCCGCTCGTCGTCAGCGACCTGGGCATCACGCTTGCGCAGTACAACATCTCCAACGCCATCTCCACCGTGGTGAGCGTTATCGGCTCACTTGTGATCGGTCATGTTGCCGATAAAGTAAGCGGTCGCGTTTTGGGCTCCCTCACTGTAATCGCCACCTCTGCCGTTCTTGCCGGCATGAGCCTTGTCGGTGAACTGTGGCAGGTCTACGTGCTCTTTTCTGTTCGCTCCGTTCTGTCTGTGGCTGCCCTGGAAGCCGAATGGATGCTCGTACCATCATTCGGTTTCCAAGGCGGTCACGGGCCTACGAAATGATCCGTTTTCCTCCGTCCCCAACAGATCACGCGGTCCGAAGGGGACGGAGGAAAGCGGATCGCAAACAGCGGCGGTGCGTCAGGCCGAACGAGTCCCCATGGTTGATTTCCGATCTCAGCCGAACACATTGAGCAAATAGGCCATTCCCGCAGCTAGCCGAACGCCCCCTTGGGCGGCGGGGGCGGGGGGGGGGGGGGGGCCATACGTGCCCCCAATCCCCTGTGGGGGCCGGGGGCCCCGCCGCGTTGCTGCTTTGTGCCGTATAATGTCCACTACCTATGACGCGATACAAAAGAAAGGTGTTTGCCCATGCAGGCACAGAAGGCGGAGGGAACCCGCGACCTTATCGGCGCCGAGATGCGCGCCTGGCAAAAGATGCAGCAGATTGCTGCCGGCGTGTTCGAGCCGTTTGGCTTTAAGCCCATCGAGACGCCCGCGATCGAGCAGGTTGACGTGTTTGTCCACGGTATCGGCCAGTCGACCGACGTCGTGCGCAAGGAAATGTTCCGCGTGTTCAGCGGTGCCAACCTGGAGCGCGTCTTTACCGAGGGCACCGACACCAAGCTTAAGCCCAAGCAGCGCCTGGCCCTTCGTCCCGAGGGCACGGCCGGTGTGGTGCGCGCCGTCGTGGAGAACAACCTAGTGCCCCAGGGCTCCACGCCGTTTAAGGCGTACTATGCCGAGGCCATGTTCCGTGGCGAGCGTCCCCAGAAGGGTCGCCTGCGCCAGTTTCACCAGGTGGGCATCGAGTGGCTCGGCGCTCCCGATCCGGCGGCAGACGCCGAGTGCATCATCATGCTCATGGAGTTCTACAAGCGCCTGGGCTTCGATCTTTCCAAGCTCCGTCTGCTCATTAACTCGATGGGCGATGCGCAGTGCCGTCCGGCCTATCGCGAGCAGGTTAAGCAGTTCATTCTCGACCACGCCGACGAGATGTGCGACGAGTGCCGCGAGCGCGCCGAGCTCAACCCGCTGCGCGCCTTCGACTGCAAGAACGACCATTGCCGCGAGATCATGGCCAACGCTCCGCTGATGGGCGACAACCTGTGCGACGAGTGCCGCGAGCACTACGAGCAAGTCAAGCGCTATCTGGATGCCGCCGGTATCGAGTATGTCGAGGATCCCACCTTGGTGCGCGGCCTGGACTACTACACCCGTACTGTCTTTGAGGTCGAGGCCCCTGGCGCCGGCGTCGGCTCCATCGGCGGCGGCGGCCGCTACGACGGCCTGGTCGAGCTCGAGGGTGGCAAGCCCACGGCAGGCGTCGGCTTTGCCGTCGGTTTTGAGCGCGCCCTGCTGGCCCTGCAGGCCTTTGGCAGCGATCTGGGTGCCGAGGAGGCCCCGTGCGTCTATGTCGCCAACGCAGGCAAGGAGCTGCGCCAGAACGTCTTTGCCATTACGCAGGAGCTTCGCGCCGCAGGGATTGTGACCGAGGCCGACTATCAGGGCCGTTCGCTCAAAGCCCAGTTTAAGCAGGCCGATAAGGTGGGCGCCAAGCTCATCCTGGTCCTGGGCGGCGACGAGCTTGCCGCCGGCAAGGTCAAGGTGCGCGACATGCAGAGCCATGACGAGGTGCTCGCCGATCTGGACAACGTCGTCGAGGCGGTTCGCGAGCGCCTGTAGCGCATCTTTTTGAGCTTCGGGCCTGCTAACGTGCCCTGCTCATGGAGAGCGATTGTTACGGGGGTGTTTCGCTTTTATGCGGAATGCCCCCGTTTACGTATGCCGCCCACCGAGAAATACGACCATTTAGGGCAAAAACCTTTGCAATGCAGAAAATACTTTTGTGTGGTAAAGCGCAATCAGTGTCGA
The DNA here is from genome assembly GCA_900544845.1 of uncultured Collinsella sp. Lineage (GTDB taxonomy): Bacteria > Actinomycetota > Coriobacteriia > Coriobacteriales > Coriobacteriaceae > Collinsella. The sequence continues at coordinate 3,511 of UQWV01000008.1, forward strand.
AAGTATTTCTCAAGCGCCTATAATGAATACCGCATGTTACGTGCATAGAAGGAGGAATGGGAGGAAACGTGGCTGAGAACCTAAGCAACCAGTCTGTACCCGAAGCCGCGGCGCGCGTCGCTGCCGTGGTCAACCGCCTCGTTAACCGAATCGGCTCGAATGCCGAGTCCAGGGAGCGTCTCGCCGAGATCGAGATCCCCGAGGAGCTGCGCGACAATCTGGCGCTGTTCTTGCGCCTGGAGCGCCGTGTGCTTAGCGAGTATGATCCCGAGATCGCGGACCTGTTCGACAAGATTTTGACAGCCGAGATTGTGGTCAATGCCGGCAACCCCGGTACCTGCGCTGCCGACGAAGCCGTCGACGAGCAGGGCGTGCCCACCGCCGACGAGCCCACTGCCGTGGCATTTCGTGAGGTCGTCGATTTGATCGACAGCCTGCCGCTCGATAAGCAGCAGGTCATCGTTCGCGCCTTTACGAGCTTTTTCCATCTGGCAAACCTGTCGGAGGAGAACTACCGTGTGGCGCAGCTGCGCGAGCGCGAGGCCGGTGCGTCGACCGATACCGAGGTCGATCCTGCCAACGAGCTTACCGTTGCCTATCACCAGCTGGTGAATGAGCTGGGTGTCGAGGGTGCCAACGAGCTGCTCGACAAGCTCGAGTTCCACCCTGTCTTTACCGCACATCCCACCGAGGCCCGTCGTAAGGCCGTCGAGGGCAAGATCCGCCGTATCTCCAACCTGCTGGAGGAGCGTCCGCGTCTGGGCGGCTCCGACCTGGTGGAGAACGAGCGCCATATGCTGCAGGAGATCGACGCCCTGGTGCGTACGAGTCCCATCGCGCTCAAGAAGCCCACGCCGGTCGAGGAAGCCGATACCATCATCGACATCTTCGATAACACGCTGTTCGACGTTATCCCCGTTATCTATCGTCGTTTTGACGATTGGGTGCTGGGCGACAAGGCCGGTACTGTGCCGCCGCTGTGCCCGGCGTTCTTCCATCCCGGCAGCTGGATCGGTTCCGACCGCGACGGTAACCCCAACGTCACCGCCAAGGTGAGCCGTGAGGTCGCCGCCAAGTACTTTACGCACATGGTGCTCAAGCTCGAGGACAAGTGCCGCCACATCGGCCGCAACCTCACGCTCGAGGCTACCTACAGCAAGCCGTCGGCCGAGCTCATTAACCTGTGGAACCATCAGGTCGAGATGAGCCCTCGTTACACGGCCCGCGCCGAGCTGATCTCCGAGCACGAGCCGCATCGCGCCGTCATGCTCGTCATGGCCGACCGCCTGAACGCCACCGTCCGTCGTATCACCGACACCATGTACCACAGCGCCGATGAGTTCCTGGAGGACCTGCGCGTCGTCCAGCGCTCGCTGGCCGCCTGCGGTGCCGTCCGTGCTGCCTACGGCCCGGTCCAGACCATCATCTGGCAGGTCGAGTCCTTCGGCTTCCATATGGTCGAGATGGAGTTCCGTCAGCACTCCGTGGTGCATGCCCGCGCCCTTAAGGATATCCACGAGAACGGTATCCATGGCGACCTGCAGCCCATGACGCGCGAGGTCATCGATACCTTCCGCGCTATCGGCTCCATCCAAAAGCGCTACGGCAAGAAGATGGCGCACCGCTACATCATCTCGTTTACCAAGAGCGCTCAGCATGTGGCCGACGTCTTTGAGCTGGCGCACCTGTCCTTTGCACACGAGGAGGATGTCCCCGAGCTCGACGTGATCCCGTTGTTCGAGCAGCTCGAGGACCTCGAGGGCTGCGTCGACGTGCTCGACCAGATGCTTACGCTGCCCGTGGTGCAAAAGCGCCTTGCCCAGACCAACCGCCGCATGGAGGTCATGCTGGGCTATTCCGACTCCTCCAAGGATGCCGGTCCTACCACGGCCATGCTCGCGCTGCATTCCGCGCAAGAGCGCATCGCCAAGTGGGCCGAGAAGAACGATATCGACCTGGTGCTCATGCACGGTCGCGGCGGTGCCGTGGGCCGTGGCGGCGGCCCGGCCAACAAGGCCGTGCTGGCGCAGCCCAAGGGTTCGGTCAACTGCTTCTTTAAGCTCACCGAGCAGGGCGAGGTCATCTTTGCCCGTTACGGCAACCGCACGCTGGCTCAGCGCCACGTTGAGTCCGTTGCCGCCGCAACGCTTTTGCAGTCGGCCCCGAGTGTCGAGAAGACCAACACCGAGACCACGCAGAAGTTCTGGGATATGGCCGAGAAGCTCAACGCCGCAAGCCACGAGCGCTATCTGGACCTGCTGAACACCGAGGACTTTACACCGTGGTTCTCGACCGTGACGCCGCTGACCGAGGTCGGCTTGCTGCCGATCGGCTCGCGTCCCGCCAAACGCGGCCTGGGCGCCAAGTCGCTCGATGACCTTCGTACCATTCCGTGGATCTTCAGCTGGAGCCAGGCGCGCATTAACCTTGCCGCTTGGTACGGCCTGGGCACCGCCTGCGAGCAGCTTGGCGATCTTGACCAGCTCAAGGCTGCCTACCAGGAGTGGCCGTTCTTCCGCACGTTCATCGACAACATCGAGATGTCGATCGCTAAGACCGATCAGCGCATCGCCAAGATGTATCTGCACCTGGGCGATCGCCAGGATTTGTCCGAGAAGGTCTTTACCGAGATGCAGCTCACCCGTAAGTGGGTCCTTGCCATCGTCGGTGACGAGTGGCCGCTGCAGCGTCGTCGTGTGCTCGGTTGCGCCGTTCGCGTGCGCAACCCCTACGTCGACGCTCTGTCCATCGCTCAGGTCCGCGCCCTTCGCGAGGTGCGTATGAACCAGGACGAGATGGCCGAGGAGAAGAAGGCCGAGTACATGAGCCTGATTCTTTCGACTGTGACCGGCGTCTCGGCAGGATTGCAGAACACGGGGTAATCGATAGCCCTGTAGTCGTCCGGGCCCGCCATTAGTTTACTTTTAGGCACGTCCTCGGACATGCAAGAAGCCCTCGCTGCGCACTTCGTGCGGCGAGGGCTTCTTGCGTCCTGCGGAGTGTGCCTAAAAGTAAACTAATGGCGGGCCCTGCGATGTCCGGTCTTCAGTGGATTACTGCTGGGGGTATAATGGCGCGCTTTGCGCGTTTGGAAAGGGCTTCGTGCTGCGGAGTGCATTCAGAGGGAAACCCATCGAGCCCCTTCGTCCTCGGTTTTCGGCGGATCAGCCGCTGGGTGAGGGTGGTGCTTGGGGCGACGTGCAAAAAACGGAGTTTTCAGCAGCCAAAGATTGATGCATAAGGCCATAGCCGGCTTTCGCTGCCTTTGTTGATGCTTTTGCACGACAATTGGGCCTTGGCGATGCCCGTATATGGCTGGTTTCTCGCCGCATGCTATCCAGATGGGACGAGTCATGAGGACTATCTACCTTTTGAAAGACTTTTGACACCAAAATCTTATCCCGCTATGCTGAATACTCGCAAAAATGCACGCTCCGGAGGGTACCACCCTGTTACGGCTAGAAATCCATGTGCCATTTTATGCAATTAATTAACGCATTTATGCAAAATGGCTTACGTGCGTACGTCTCGGGCTAGATGTTTGCCCCGGCGCTGCGTAAATCATCCTGTCTATAGTGTCTTTGACAGGCGGCTGCGGTCCCGTTTGGGGTCGCGGCCGTTTTGTTGTGGGTCAAATATGAACGTTGTGTTAATGAGTCGGTGGACGGTGGTGTTTTTCGGTGAGCGGCGTATCCTTCCAACGGTTTATCTAGTGTGTCAGTTGAAAGGAAGAGGGCGCTCATCATTGTTTGAATGTGAACTGCCGTTTGACCACAAAACGTTGCATCTGGAGCTCGAGGATAAGAACTTCGCGGGTGTGATGGAAGGTCATCAAAACGAGTTTAAGACTACAAAATCTCAGGAAGAGCTGGTAGAGGAGTCACTTGCCAACCCTTATGGCTCGCCTTCGCTCGAGGAGCTTTGTGCTGGCAAGAAGGATATCGTCATCATTAGCTCCGACCATACGCGTCCCGTTCCCTCGCGTGTGACGATGCCTATTCTGCTGCATCACATCCACGCTGCCGCTCCTGAGGCACGTGTGCGCATCCTGGTCGCGACCGGCATGCATCGCCCCTCGACGCACGAGGAACTCGTTAACAAGTACGGCGAGGAGATCGTCGCTAACGAGGAGATCGTCATGCATGTCGCGACCGACGACAGCATGATGAAAAAGATTGGCACCCTGCCTTCTGGTGGCGAGTGCATCATCAACAAGATTGCCGCCGATTGCGATCTGCTGCTTGCCGAGGGCTTTATTGAGCCGCACTTCTTTGCCGGTTTCTCTGGTAGCCGCAAGTCCGTCCTGCCTGGCATCGCCAGCTACAAGACCATCATGTACAACCACAACGGTCAGTTTGTGAACGATTCCCACTCGCGTGCCGGCAACCTGTGCCACAACCACGTGAGCGAGGACATGTTCGCCGCCGCCGAGATGGCTCACCTTGCCTTTGTGCTCAACGTTGTGCTCAACGGCAAGCACGAGGTTATTGGCTCCTTTGCCGGCGACATCCACAAGGCGCACGAGGCTGGCTGCGAGTTCGTGAAGAGCCTTGCCGGCGTTGAGCCCGTTGAGTGCGAGATCGCCATCACCACCAACGGTGGCTACCCGCTCGATCAGAACATCTATCAGGCCGTGAAGGGCATGTGCGCTGCCGAGGCCACGCTTCCCGAGGGCGGCGTGATCATCGACGTCGCCGGTTGTGCCGACGGTCACGGTGGCGAGGGCTTCTATCACAACATCGCCGATAACGATCCGGCAGAGTTTGAGCGCGCCTGCATCGACCGTCCTAAGGACGAGACCCTGCCCGATCAGTGGACGAGCCAGATCTTTGCCCGCATCCTGGCGCATCACCCCGTGATCATGGTCACCGACCTGTGCGATCACCAGATGCTCAAGGATATGCACATGACGCCGGTCAACACTATCGAGGAGGCGCTCAAGCTCGCCTTTGAGATGAAGGGTGCCGATGCCAAGGTTGCCGTTATTCCCGATGGCCTGGGCGTTGTCGTCGCGCAGCACTAGCGCGCGGCCTAAACGAATCGTTTTTAACCGACAAGAAAGATAAGGTTTTATGCTTACCAAACTCCTCTGCGAATTCGGCGCAACTGCCCTCATGATCGTCTTTGGCGTGGGCGTGCACTGCGATACCGTGCTCAAGGGCACCAAGTATCAGGGCTCCGGCCATATGTTTGCCATCACCACCTGGTCTTTTGGCATCTCGGTCTGCCTGTTTGTCTTTGGCGGTGCCGTGTGCATGAACCCCGCCATGGTGCTTGCCCAGTGCATCGTCGGCCTGGTGCCGTGGAGCAGCTGCATCCCCTTCATGATTGCCGATATGCTCGGCGGCTTTGTGGGCGCCGTAATCGCTTGGCTTATGTATGCCGATGAGTTCAAGGCTTCCGAGGGCGTCGTCGACCCCATTGCCCAGCGCAACATCTTCTCGACCAACCCCACCACCGAGGGTACGAACTATGTCCGTAACTTCTTCTGCGAGGCTATCTGCACCTTCGTGTTCATCAGCGCTATCCTTGCTGCTGCTAGCCGCGCCGGCGAGAACGTTCTGATGCTCGCAATCTGCGTCGGCCTGATCGTTTGGGCCGTTGGCATGGGCATGGGCGGCATCACCGGCTTCGCCATGAACCAGGCTCGTGACCTTGGTCCTCGCATGGCCTATCAGGTGCTGCCGATCAAGAACAAGGCTGACAACAACTGGAAGTACGGCCTGCTTGTTCCTGGCATCGCTCCGTTTGTCGGTGCCGCTCTGGCCGCACTGTTTGTGCACGGTTTCTTGGGCATGTTCTAGTCCAAGACAATTGATATAACGCCCGGGTCCGGCATAGGTTAACTTTCCGCCGCGTCCTCGGACATGCAAGAAGCTCCCGCTGCGCGCTTCGTGCGGCGGGAGCTTCTTGCGTCCTGCGGAGTGCGGCGGAAAGTTAACCTATGCCGGACCCTGCGGGAATCCAGTTGCGTTCGAACAAGCAACCAACATATATATCTGAATTTGGATGTGGTGGGCACTTTGTTGTTGGGCGCTTTGAGGTGCGAGTGACACTTTGGGATGCGTGGCGGCCTGGGGTGGGGCGGTGCCTTGGGATGAGAGGCTTACTTACTTAGTTGAAGAGGGGCTTTATGGCTGATAGGTAGTCTTTGGCTACGTCCTCTTTTGGGGCTTGGAAGTTATGCCAGGCCCACCATTGGACCATTCCTACGAAGCTTGAGGCTATGTGGTGTAGTAGGAAGCTTCGGTCCATGGTGCCGGCGGGCCCTTGGGGGCCGTTGGGGACGGTTTCGGCTGCTCGTGACATGATGGTCTTGCGTAAGCAGTCGGCGAAGACGCGTGAGCCGGCGCCGGCTACGAGGGCTCGTACGCCCTGGCGGCGTTCCCAGAGGTTGTTGAGGATATGCTCGACTTGTACGAGCGGATCATCGAGCGGTGTGCCATCGTCGTCGAGGGCGTGGGTGCAGATGTCGCTCACGAGTTCGGACAGTAGGTCATCCTTGCTCTTGAAGAGGCCGTAGAATGTCGCGCGGCCTACGTGAGCGCGCGCGATGATGTCGCCGACGGTGATCTTGCCGTAGTCCTCCTCGCGAAGGAGCTCGGAAAACGCCGTGACAATAGCGGCGCGGCTTTTGGTTTTGCGGGCATCCATGGCTATGCATCCACATGAACAAGCAGGCAACGGAGCGTGCCGGAGCAGCCCTCGTAGGGGCGCTTACCGGCGCCGTAGCCGACGGCCTCGATGCGGTAGCGGGCCGGCAGGTGCTCGGACGTGCGCAGTGCGGCGACGATGGCGGCACCCGTGGGCGTCACGAGCTCGCCGGCGACCGGTGCGGGCGTGAGGGCGATATTGCCCGCCTGGCACAGGTTGACGACAGCGGGGACGGGAATGGGCATGAGACCGTGGGCACAGCGGATGGTACCGTGACCCTCAGAGAGCGACTCGACCACGATGTCCTCAATACCCAGGTCATCGAGGCAGATGGCGACAGAGCAGACGTCGACGATGGAGTCGACGGCGCCCACCTCGTGGAACATGACGGTCTCGGGCGTTTTGCCGTGAGCCTTGGCCTCGGCAGCGGCGAGCGCGGTAAAGATGGCGAGGGCGCGACGCTTGGCGCCATCGCTTAACTGCGAGCCATCGATGATGGCGGTGACGTCAGCCAAAGAACGGTGGTGATGGTGGTGGGCGTGATGGTGGCCCTCGTGGTCGTGGTCATGCTCGTGGCAGTGCTCGTGTTCGTGCTCGCCATGATCATGATGGTGGTGCTCATGCTCGTGCGTGTGCTCGGCAGCTGCTTCGTTGCCGTAGAGCCAGGCCATATCGTGATCGTGGTTCTCGAGCTCCTCTGCAAGCTGGACGTCGAAATCGCAGGCGTTGATGCCATGCTTGCTTACGCGTGTGACGGCGATCGTAAAGCCGTCGACCGGCAGCGTGGCGAGCTGCTCGCGCAGGTGCTCCTCGCTGGCGCCTAGGTCGAGCAGGGCCGCGACGGTCATATCGCCGCTGATGCCCGAGGTGCCGTCGATGATAAGCGTGTGCTGATGATTGGACATGGAATGCTCCTTAACGGGCGCAGGGCGTGCCGGCGCTCAGATGATTGATAAGACTTGCCTGGTAGGCGGCACCAAAGCCGTTGTCGATGTTGACGACCGAAACGCCGCTGGCGCAGGAGTTGAGCATGGCGAGCAGCGCGGCTACGCCACCAAAGCTCGCGCCGTAACCCACACTGGTGGGAACGGCTATGACCGGACAGCTTACCAGGCCGCCGACAACGCTCGCCAGTGCGCCCTCCATGCCGGCAATGGCGATGACCACCTGTGCCTGGGCGAGTTCCTCGGCATGCGCGAGCAGACGGTGCAGGCCGGCGACACCCACGTCGTAGAGGCGGTCGACCTCGTTGCCATAGAACTCGGCCGTCAACGCGGCTTCTTCGGCGACGGGCAGGTCGCTCGTGCCGGCGCAGGCGACGACGATGCGTCCGTTGCCGGTGGGGGAGGGCTTGCCGCCCACGAGGGCGAGCTGTGCGTCCGGGACATATCCCAGGTCGATGCCGTTGCCAAGAAGCTCAGCGGTGCGCGCGGCTTTTTCGGCATCCAGGCGCGTGACCAGGATGCGCTCCTGGCCGGCATCGCGCAGTGCTTCGATAATGGCGGCAATCTGATCGGCGGTTTTACCGGCCCCGTAGACAACCTCGCCGGCTCCCTGGCGCACCCCGCGCGAAAGATCGAGCTGCGCAAAGCCCAAATCGGCGGTCGGAGCCGTCTGGATGCGCGTGAGGGCGTCGGCAGGGGTGACTGCTCCGCCGGCAACATCGCTCAGCAATTGCTCAAGATCTCGCTTATCCATATATGTTCCCTTCGACGGCGCAAAGTCTAGCACTCAAAGGGTATGTTTCCGAACACTAAGACAAAATTGTTCGGAAACTATAGGACAGACTGATTCAATTGTTAGACGGATCGGCTAATCGCGCAGGATGATGTCCATAGCGAGCATCAGGTTGCGCTCGTCGATGGCAAACGGGGCCGCCTCGCGCGTCTTGGGCTTGGCACAAAACGCGATGCCCGTGCCCGCGGCCTGAATCATGGGGATGTCGTTGGCACCGTCGCCGATCGCGACGGTGTGGGCCATATCGACGCCGCACTCAACTGCCCAGTCCAGCAGCTGGATGAGCTTGGACTCCTTGGTCACAATGTCGGCAGCCAACTTACCGGTGAGCTTGCCGTCCACGACCTCCAGACGATTGGCCAGGCAGAAGTCGATACCCGCGGCAGCCACGATTTTGTCAGCGACCTCGTGGAAACCGCCGCTCACCACGCCGACCTTCCAGCCCTTGCTGTGTGCCGAGCGCACAAGCTCCAGCGCGCCGGGGGTAAACGTCACGCGCTCAAAGGTGCGCTCGAACACGCTCTTGTCCAGGCCGGCAAGCAGCCCCACGCGCTCCTCGAGCGCCTGCTTAAAGTCAAGCTCGCCGCGCATGGCGCGTTCGGTGATCTGTGCAACTTGCTCACCCACGCCGGCCTCCTCGCCCAACAGGTCGATGACTTCCTGGTTGATGAGCGTGGAGTCGATATCCATAACGATGAGGCGTGCAGTCATGGTGGGCCTTTCCGAGTGCTGTTTTATTGGGGCATATTGTCGCACGTGACGAGCGCGGGCGGGTGTCGCGGCGCGTCAATTGTTTCGTCTCCGTCAAGTCTTTGGGCAGGAGCCACTTTTTCGCGGCACATCGACGCGAGTGCGATAAGATAGAACGCCATGTCTGGCTGCGCGGTTTACGCAGGCTGGGCAAATCTGTACGACGCCGCCCGGAACGACACGGGGCGGCACAGATCCATAAAGGAGGATCACTGGTATGAGCCAGACCCGTCCCATCGATGAGCATTCCATGCACACCCGTACCTGCGGCGAGCTTCGCTTCGAGAACGTGGGCGAAGAGGTCACCCTCACCGGTTGGGTGAGCCGTCGCCGCGACCACGGCGGCCTTATCTTCTGCGACCTTCGCGACCGTGAGGGCATCACGCAGCTCACCTTCGACCCCGAGCACTCCGACGGCGATGCCTTTAAGATCGCCGAGACCATGCGTCCCGAGTGGCCCATCAAGATTCACGGCGTCGTGCGCGCCCGTGGCGAGGAGACCACCAACACCAAGCTCGCGACCGGCGAGATCGAGGTCCTGACCGATCATGCCGAGGTGCTCAACACTTCCGTCACCCCGCCGTTCCAGATCGAGGACGGCATCGAGACCAGCGAGGACACCCGCCTGCGCTATCGCTATCTGGACCTCCGTCGTCCCGAGATGATGGCCAACCTCAAGCTGCGCTCCGACTTTACCTTTGCCATTCGCGAGGCGCTGCACAACCGTGAGTTCATGGAGGTCGAGACGCCCTCCCTGTTCAAGTCCACGCCCGAGGGCGCCCGCGACTTCATCGTCCCCAGCCGTATCCAGCCGGGCAACTTCTACGCCCTGCCGCAGTCTCCGCAGCTCCTGAAGCAGCTGCTTATGGTCGGTGGCGTCGAGCGCTACTACCAGGTTGCCAAGTGCTTCCGCGACGAGGACCTGCGTGCCGACCGTCAGCCCGAGTTCACCCAGGTCGATATCGAGATGTCCTTCGTGGACCAGAACGACGTCATGAGCGCGCTCGAGGAGGTCCTGGCCGACGCCTTCGGCCGCATGGGCGTCGAGATGCCCACGCCGCTGCGTCGCATGAACTACTGGGAGGCCATGGACACCTATGGCTCCGACAAGCCCGATACCCGCTATGGCATGCACCTGGTCGACCTGACCGACATCTTTGCCAACTCCAAGTTCAAGGTCTTTGCGACTGCCGCAAACGAGGAGGGCTCTGTCGTCAAGGCCATCAACGCCAAGGGTGCCGGTGCCTGGGCTCGCGCCAAGATCGATAAGCTTGCCGGCGTGGCCTCCACGTTTGGCGCCAAGGGCTTGGCCTGGATCGCATTCCGCGAGGATGGCTCCATCAACAGCCCCATCGTCAAGTTCTTCTCGGACGAGGAGATGGCGGCTCTGCGTGAGCGCATGAACGTCGAGCCCGGCGACCTTGTGATGTTCGCCGCCGGTCCGCGCCTGCTCTCTGACGAGATCCTGGGCGGCATGCGTTCCCACATGGCTAACGCGCTCGAGATCAAGCGCGAGGGCCACGACTTCCTGTGGGTCGTCAACTTCCCGCTGTTCCACTGGGACGAGGATCGCAAGGCCTATGCTGCCGAGCACCAGCCCTTTACCCTGCCGACCGAGACCGACATCGCCAAGATCGAGGCCGACCCGCTGGCAGCCGGTTCCTGCACCTACGACTTTGTCATGGACGGCTTTGAGGCCGGCGGCGGCGGTATGCGTATCCACAACGCCGAGATGCAGATGTCCATGCTCAAGCTCCTGGGCTTTACCGAGGAGCGCGCCGAGTCTCAGTTTGGCTTCCTCATGGAGGCCCTCAAGTTTGGTGCGCCCCCGATGGGCGGCTTCGCCCTGGGCCTGGACCGCGTGTGCATGCTGCTCACCGGCTCCGACTCTATCCGCGACGTCATGGCGTTCCCCAAGACGGCCAGCGGCTCCGACCTCATGTCGGGCGCTCCGAGTGCCGTTTCCGGCGCCCAGCTCAAGGACGTCAGCCTGCGCTTGATGTAGGCAAGCGGCTACCTATTGCCTGTAACGAGGGAAGGACGTGTGCCTTCCCTCGTTTTTTGTGGGACGGGGGTGCGCCGGTAACGTACAATAACTACCACGTGGCCGGGTTTGCCGGCCGAATGTGCGACGTCGTGGGAGGGGACATGGTCGAGTTTACAAAGACGATTAAAGATCCGTTGGGATTGCATGCCCGCCCGGTTGCGCTGCTCTATGACATTATTGCCAAGCATCGTAGCAACGTATCGGTCAGCATCGGCGATCGCCATACCGACGGCCGCGATGTGATGGGGCTCATGGCTCTCTACGGCGAATGTGGCGAAGACATCGTGTTCCGCGTTTCGGGCGTGGATGAGGCCTCCTGCGTCACATCGATCAGAAACCTCTCGCTCTAAGCATGACAGGGCGCGGCAAAGGACAGCTCTTTGCCGCGCCTTTTTGTTTCGTATAGGAAACTTTTTCGAAATCTAAATGGGGACCCTTTCCAAAAAGTTAACCACGTGCTAGTTTACTATAGCGAACATAGACGTGGTTAACTTTTGCTGCGTCGATGTTGAGGACGAACTGACGTTAGGAGCTCACTCATGTCTTGCGGACCGCAGATGCCGGCTATGCCGCTTTCGATGGTAAAAGCGGGCGAAACCGTGCGCGTGTCTCGCGTAAAGGGCAATGAGGATATGAAGCACCATCTCAAGGACCTCGGCTTTGTCGAGGGCAACGAGATCCACGTGGTGAGCTCGAGTGGCGCCAATATCATCGTCACGGTGCTGGGCGCTCGCTTTGGCATCGATTCCAAGGTCGCCATGCACATCATGACCGTCGGTTAGTCCACAGCGTTCTGTAAAAACTGAAAGGGGGACAAGTAAATGAAGACGTTGGGTGACGTTAAGGTGGGCGAGAGCTCTACCATCGTCAAGCTTCACGGTGAGGGCGCACTTCGCCGTCACCTCATGGACCTGGGGCTCATCAAGGGCACTTCGTTCAAGGTCGTAAAGGTTGCACCGCTCGGTGATCCGGTCGAGATCAACGTGCGCGGCTACGAGCTTTCCATCCGTAAGGAGGAGGCCGCCGTCGTCGAGGTCCAGTAAGGGATCTTTGCGCGGTTATTTCTGCAGATAAAGTTAGGTTTTTCTAACTTAATGCAGCATCTTTGAAGCACATTATCCAGCCCGCGCGGAGAAAGCAGCGCAGGCACACAAGGAAGAAGGATTGAATGGCGGATTCTCAGATCCATGTCGCGCTGGCGGGTAACCCCAACTGCGGCAAGACCACGCTTTTCAACCTGATCACCGGCGCCAACGGCTACGTTGGCAACTGGCCCGGCGTCACGGTTGAGAAAAAGGAAGCCAAGCTCCTGAGCGACAAGAACGTTACCATCACGGACCTCCCCGGCATCTACTCGCTTTCCCCCTATAGCCCCGAGGAGCAGTGCTCGCGCGATTACCTCATGAGCGGCGAGCCCGATGTCGTCGTCCAGGTGGTCGACGCCACCAACTTGGAGCGCAACCTGTACCTGGCGCTTCAGGTTATCGAGACCGGCCTGCCCGTGGTCGTCGCCCTCAACATGGCCGACTTGGTCGAGAAGAACGGCGACAAGATCGACACGGACAAGCTCTCCAAGAAGCTCGGCTGCCCGGTCATGATGATCTCGGCCCTTAAGAACAAGGGCATCAACGAGCTGTTCGAGCAGGTCAAGAAGTCCGCTGCTTCCAAGGGCCAGGTGCCGGAGCACAAGTTCGATTCCTCCATCGAGGACGTTCTGGACCACATCGAGAACAATCTGCCGGCGAGCGTTCCCGCCAACAAGCGTCGCTACTACGCCGTCAAGCTGTTCGAGCGCGACGCGGACGCCTGCAAGCTCATCAACCTCACTAAGGAGAAGGCCGCTCGCGTCGAGCAGCTGGTCGCCCAGTGCGAGCAGGATTGCGACGACGACGCCGAGTCCATCATCACCGGCGAGCGCTACGGCGTGATCGCCCACATCATCGACGAGTGCCTCACCAAGGCTCCGGCCAAGATGAGCACCTCCGAGAAGATCGACCGTGTGGTTACCAACCGTATCTTGGGCCTGCCGATCTTTGTGGTCATCATGTTCTGCGTGTACTACATTGCCGTCTCTACCTTGGGCGGCACGGTGACCGACTTCACCAACGACCAGCTCTTTGGCACCGACGGTTGGTATGTGCTCGGCCAGGGCCGCGACGCCTACGACGCAGCTGTCGAGGCTGCGGGTGACGCCGCCGACTCGGTCGACCCGGCACAGTACGGCCCCTATGTTCCGGGTATTACCACCGTGGTGCACGATGCCCTTGTGGCGGGCGGCACCGAGGACGGTGGCCTGGTCGATTCGCTGGTCTGTGACGGTATCGTCGGCGGTCTGGGCGCCATCTTCGGCTTCGTGCCGCAGATGTTCCTGCTGTTCGTGATGCTGTCTTTCTTGGAGGACTGCGGCTACATGGCCCGCGTCGCTTTCATCATGGACCGCGTGTTCCGCCGCTTTGGCCTGTCCGGCAAGTCCTTTATCCCCATGCTCGTGTCCTCGGGCTGCGGCGTCCCCGGCGTCATGGCCACCAAGACCATCGAGAACGAGAAGGACCGCCGCATGACGGTCATGACCACCACGTTTATTCCCTGTGGCGCCAAGCTGCCGATCATCGCTCTGCTCATGGGTTCCATCATCGGCGATTCTTCCACCACCGCCGCATGGATCAGCCCGCTGTTCTACTTCTTGGGCGTCTTTGCCGTCATCGCCTCGGGCCTCATGCTCAAGAAGACCAAGCTCTTCGCCGGTCGCCCGACGCCGTTCGTTATGGAGCTTCCCGCCTATCACTTCCCGGCAATCCGCTCTTGGGCGCTGCATGTATGGGAGCGCTGCTGGGCCTTTATCAAGAAGGCCGGCACGGTCATCTTCGCGTCCACCGTCGTGGTTTGGTTCCTCTCCAACTTTGGTAGCTACAACGGTTCCTTCGGCTTCCTGCCTGCGATGGACGGCATCCCCGAGGAGTTTATGGACTACTCCGTGCTCGCCATGCTGGGCAACCTGGTCGCTTGGATCTTCGCCCCGCTCGGCTTTAGCACCTGGCAGGCCACCGCGCTGACTGTCTCTGGACTTGTCGCCAAGGAGAACGTCGTCGCCACCGCCGGCTCGCTGCTGTCCGTTGCCGACGCCGCCGAGACCGACCCGAGCCTGTGGACCGCGTTCGCCGGCATGTTCCCGACCATGGGTGCTTGCGTTGCCTTTGGCGCCTTTAACCTGCTGTGCGCCCCGTGCTTTGCCGCCATGGGCACTATCCGCAACCAGATGGACTCCGGCAAGTGGACCGCGATTGCCATCGGCTACGAGTGCGCCTTTGCCTGGGTGATCGGCCTGTTCATCAACCAGTTCTACAACCTGCTTGTCCTTGGCCAGTTTGGTATTTGGACGGTTGTAGCCATCGTTCTGCTGGTTGCGATGCTCTTCCAGATCTTCCGTCCCATGCCCAAGCACGCTTGGACCGACGAGGACGAGACCAACACCGCTTCCGCTGCAGTTTCCGCTTAAGTCCGAATAAGGATCAGCCCCTTTCCACGAGCCCGGGTGTCCCAGCGACACTCGGGCTTTTTGGTGAGGGAGATGTGGCGTTTCCGCAGATAAAACCGACCAAAATATACCTGTCCCTTTTTGGCAGGTGGAGAATGGGGTAAAGTAAGTGATGGTTAACTAGAGGAGGCTTGCTATGGCACCTATCGATATTGTTGTACTGGCTATTATCGGTATTGCGTTTGTCGCCGTGTGCGTGCGCATTTATCGCAAGGGCACCTGCGCCGACTGCGCTCAGGGCGGCGTTTGCACGGGACATTGTTCCAACAAAAAAACCTGTGCCGCACTTAAGGGCGTGGACAAAATTGCCGAAGACTTGGGCCGCGGTATCAAGTAAGGTCCGTCATCCAAGCGCCTCGCGAGCATCCGTTCGCGGGGCGCTTTGCACATTTGGGGGAGAGCGCGGCGAGTTGAAGAGTGATTTTGGGGTATCGTTACCTGTACTGTTAATTGGCAACTTATCTATAACGGAGTAACCCCATGAGCGCTCGCGTAACCATGAAGGACATAGCCGCCGAGCTTGGCGTTTCCATCAATACCGTGCACAAGGCCCTGACGGGTAAGGCCGGCGTGAGCGAATCCGTGCGCTCCAAGGTGAATGCTAAGGCCGAGGCCATGGGTTACCATCGCAATACGAGTGCCTCGAGCCTGCGCCGCAAGGATATCAACCTGGTGTTTTGCCTGCCCCGCGCATCGTGCGAGGGGGCGTACTTTTTCCGTTACCTTTGGGAAGGCTGCAACCGCTTTGAGCAGGAGGTCATCGACCGGGGCATTACGGTTGAGCGCGTTGAATTTGGCGTGGGTGGCTACGCCGATGCGCTCGAGCAGATCGATGAGCGTCTGCAGGTAGGCGAGAAGATTGATGGTCTGCTTGCCTATGTTCCGGGTGATGACCGCGCAACCGAGCTCTTGAGGCAGATTGCCGAGGCGGGCGTGACAATCGAGCTCGTAGACGGCGACCGCCCGCACCTCGATCGCTTGGGTGCGAGCTTGGCCGACTATTCGACGGCAGGCAGCCTTATGGCTGAGCAGGCGGCAAATCTGGCCCACGCTTCTGGGGCTGACGCCCGCGTGCTCCTGTTGGCGGGCGACCCCTATACCGATTCACACTATCTGACCGCCCGCGCCTTTCACAATTACCTGCGCGAACACGATATTCCATGGCAAGTTGAGGACCTTGCCGGCGCCCATGCGCAAGTCAAACAGCTCGAGCGCGAGCTTGAGCAGCGCTTGAGTGCGCCTGATGCTCCCGAGCTCATCTGTAGCGTTTTTGCCGTTGGTTCCGAGGTAGTCGCCAACGCGCTTGTTTCGAGCGGCAAGGCCGGCAAGGTCATGGTAATCGGCAACGACCTGTTCCCCGAGAGCGCCTTGGCCTTGCGCCGTGGCATCTTTACCAATATTGTCTATAAAGACCCGGTGAGCTTGGCCTACCGCGGCGCTAAGACTTTGGGCGAGTATTTGCTGTGGGGTAAAACTCCGGCGGAGCCCGTGCAGAAGGGTGCTGTGGAGATGGTGTTTGCCAGTAACGTTGACCGTTACTGCAAGCTTGCGGGAATTTAGCCGTTTGGTCAGGTACCCCCTCTTGCGACGTGCATTTTTTGGAGTATTCAGCAATGGCGTGTCCCGAAAGAGGCTAGAATGACTGTTTTAAGTGCCGTCGATGGCGTAATTCGCCATCGACGGCACTTATTTATGCCGATTGGGCGCAATATGCGCATCAAATAGGGCTTCGAAGACGGTGCGCGGTGCGCTTCGATGTTGAATACTCCCAAAAATGCACGGCGGAACATGACCCATCTGGCCAAAAGCGCTCAAGTTCGGTATTCGGGGACGCCTGCCAATTCGCAATACATACAAGTCACGGCTCCAGTAACCGTTGAACGGGCAAAATCGACCGTTCACCCCATGGTGGTTAGGTGAACGTTCACCTTTTAAGTCGCAATGAACTAGTATAGTGAACGTTCACCTAGAGGATAACGAGCGCATCGTGCGCCCGCTCCGCCAACAAAGGGGTTGTTTGATGAAAAACTTCATGGACGATCAGGATTTCCTGCTGAGCACCAAGACCGGCGAGGAGCTGTTCCACAACTTTGCCGAGGGTATGCCCATCGTCGACTACCACTGCCACATTTCTCCCAAGGAGATCTGGGACGACAAGCGTTTTGAGAACCTCACCGAGGTTTGGCTGGGCGGCGACCACTACAAGTGGCGTCTGATGCGTGCAAACGGCGTTGACGAGCGCTTCATTACCGGCGATGCCCCTGCTCGCGAGAAGTTCCAGAAGTGGGCCGAGACCCTGGGCCGCTGTGTGGGCAACCCCGTCTTTGAGTGGAGCCACCTGGAGCTTAAGCGTTACTTTGGCTACGAGGGCGTCCTGAACGGCAAAACCGCTCAGGAGGTCTGGGACCTTGCCAACGCCAAGCTCGCTGAGGCCAGCTTTACCTGCCGTAACCTGATCAAGCAGTCCAACGTCCGCATGATCTGCACTACCGACGACCCCGCCGACAGCTTTGAGTGGCACAAGAAGATTGCCGCCGACGACAGTTTTGACGTCCAGGTCGTTCCCGCCATGCGCCCCGATGCCGCCCTGCGCATCGAGCGTGGCCAGGAGTTCGCCGACTACTGCAAGCACCTTTCCGAGGTTGCCGGCGTTGAGGTCAGCGACTTCGAGGGCATGAAGGCCGCCATCTCCAAGCGCTACGATGTCGCCCACGAGCTGGGCTGCCGCGCTTCCGACCACGCGCTCGACTACGTTATGTACGCCCCGGCTACCGCCGAGGAAATTGAGACTATCTTTGCCAAGGGCCTTGCCGCCGAGCCGCTTACCGCGGACGAGGTCCTCAAGTACAAGACGGCCTTCATGCAGTTTGTCGCCGGCGAGTATGTGCGCCTTGGCTGGGCCATGCAGCTGCACTTTGGTTGCAAGCGCGACAACAACCGTGCCATGTTTGCCAAGCTCGGTCCCGATACCGGCTACGACTGCATCTCCAACTACACGCCGTCCGACCAGCTCGCCGATTTCCTCAACTCCATCCAGGAGACCTGCGGTCTGCCCAAGACCATCCTGTACAGCCTGAACCCCATCGACAACACCATGATCGATACCGTCATGGGCTGTTTCCAGGAGGCCCCGACCGCCGGCAAGATCCAGAACGGTTCCGCCTGGTGGTTCAACGACAACGAAGTCGGCATGCGCGAGCAGCTCACCGCCCTTGCCAACGAGGGCGTTCTGGGCAACTTCGTCGGCATGCTCACCGACTCCCGTTCCTTCCTGTCCTATCCGCGCCACGAGTACTTCCGTCGCGTGCTGTGCAGCGTGATCGGCGAGTGGGTCGAGCAGGGCAAGTACCCGGCCGACATGGAGCTGCTGGGCACCATCGTGCGCGACATCAGCTACAACAACTCCGTTCGCTACTTTGGCTTTGACCTGGACACCGTCGAGGCCTAAATCCAAACCTGGTTCCGGGAGCGCCGTCGCCACACGCGGCGCCCCCGTTTTGCTTACACGCTAACGGCTATCTAAGGAGACACATAGATGGAGAACATCAGCTACGATACGCTCGAGAAGATCGGCTACGAGGGCTACCTGCTGCCCAAGGACGCGCCGGAGAAGGTCCTGCAGTTTGGCGAGGGCAACTTCCTACGCGCTTTCGTTGACCGCTTCTTTGACATGGGTAACGAGGCGACCGGCTGGAATGGCAAGATCGTCATGGTCCAGCCCATCAGCGGCGCCTTTGGCTTTGCCGACGGTATCAATGCCCAGGACGACCTGTATACCGTGCTGGTGCGCGGCAAGGAGGACGGCAACACGGTCGACGAGTCCCGCGTGATTAGCGCTTGCAGCCGCTGCATCAACCCGTACCGCGAGGACGACTACCGCGCCATGATGGAGGTCGCCGTCTCTGACGACCTGGAGATTATCGTCTCCAACACCACCGAGGCCGGTATCGCCTACGACCCGTCCTGCAAGGCCGACGACATGCCGCCCGCGAGTTTCCCCGCCAAGCTTGCTCAGGTCCTTCACGCCCGCTGGGCCGCCGGCAAGCCGGGCGTCATTGTGCTCGCCTGCGAGCTCATCGATCACAACGGCGAGGAGCTGCTGCGCATCATGAACCAGTACGTGAGCGACTGGGGCTGGGAGGACGAGTTTGCGCAGTGGATGGCCAACGACTGCACCGTCTGCACCACGCTCGTCGACACTATCGTCCCCGGCCGCATCCGCGACCCCAAGGAGGCCGCTGCCGTGGCCGAGCGCCTGGGCTACGAGGATCCCTTCCTGGCCGTGCGCGAGCCCTTCCAGATGTGGGGCATCCAGGGCGATGAGTCGCTTGCCGAGAAGCTCCCCTTCGTGAAGGCCGGCCTGCCGGGCGTCTTTGTGACCCCCGATGTCACCCCGTACAAGAAGCGCAAGGTCCGCATCCTCAACGGCGCCCACACTGCCTTTGTTCCGGGCTCCTGGGTTGCCGGCTTTGACATCGTGCGCGATTGCATGCACGACGAGACCGTCCGCGGCTTCATGAACACCATGCTCTACCACGAGGTCATCCCGACGCTTGCCGCCGATTTGGATGTCGAAGACTGCAAGGCCTTTGCCGCCGCCGTCGAGAACCGATTCGACAACCCGTTTATCGACCACGCGCTGCTCTCCATTTGCCTCAACTCCACGGCCAAGTGGCGCGCTCGCGACCTGCCCACGCTCAAGGACTATGTTGCCGAGACCGGCAGCCTGCCCAAGTGCCTGGCCACGAGCCTAGCTACGCTCATCGCCTTCTACACGCAGGAGCTTGTGTCCCGCGAGGGCGATGGCCTGCACCTGCGCCGTGCCGACGGCACCGAGTACACCGCTCAGGACGACGCCTTCGTGCTCGACTTCTACGCCGCCCACGCCGGTGCAGACGATGCCGAGCTGGTGCACGACGTGCTCACCAATGAGCAGATGTGGGGCGAGGACCTTACGCAGATCGCCGGCCTTGAGGAATTTGTCGTCAACGCGCTCACCGTCGTGCGCGCCGAGGGCGTCAAGCAGGCCTTCGCCAACGCCCAGGCGTAAATTCCCGATGCGGGCGCCAGACGGCTTGGCCGCGCCTCGACTTCTGCTCAACCTGTAGGGTTAGGACCATTTGTAATGAACACTATCCAGATCAATCCGGCCGATAACGTGATCGTCGCGCTGTCGCCGCTTGCCAAGGGCGCCGCCGTCGCGGTTCCCGGGGTGGGCGAGGTCGTTGCCGCGGAGGATATTCCGCAGGGCCACAAGATGGCCGTGCGTGCCATTGCGGCGGGGGAGGACGTCGTCAAGTACGGTCTTCCTATCGGCCACGTGACGGGCGACATCCAGCCCGGTCAGTGGCTTCATACGCATAACGTCAAGACCAACCTTTCGGGCGAGGTCGAGTACGTTTACAATCCGACGCATCCGGTCGTTGAGCCGGTTGAGCCCGAGACCTTTATGGGCTTCCGTCGTGCCGACGGCCGCGCCGCCACGCGCAACGAGCTGTGGATCATCCCCACGGTCGGCTGCGTCAACGAGGTCGCACGTGCCATGTGCGAGCAGGCACAGGATCTGGTCGAGGGTTCGCTGGAGGGCGTTTACTATTTCCCGCATCCCTTTGGCTGCTCCCAGACCGGCGCCGACCACGCTCAGACACGCCGTCTGCTGGTGGCGCTCTCGCGTCACGCAAACGCTGCGGGTGTGCTGTTCCTGTCCCTTGGTTGCGAAAACTGCACGCACCAGCAGGTGCTCGACGAGCTCGGTGACTTCGATCACGAGCGCGTTCGCTTCCTCACCTGCCAGGATGTAGCCGACGAGCAGGTCGAGGGCCACAAGATTCTGTCTGAGCTGGCCGACCTGGCCAAGCAGGCCAAGCGTGAGCCCATTCCCGCCTCCGAGCTGGTCATTGGCCTTAAGTGCGGTGGATCTGACGGTCTTTCGGGCATTACCGCCAACCCCACGATCGGTCGCGTGAGCGATATGGTCGTAGCCCGCGGTGGCACATCGGTGCTCACCGAGGTGCCCGAGATGTTTGGCGCGGAGAGCATTCTGCTCGATCGTTGCGAGAGCCAAGACGTCTTTAACGCGGCGGCCGACATGCTCAACGGCTTTAAGGACTACTTTATCAGCCACGGCGAGGTCGTCTATGAGAACCCGAGCCCCGGCAACAAGGACGGCGGCATTACCACGCTCGAGGACAAGAGCTGCGGCTGCGTGCAAAAGGGCGGATCTGCCCCCATCGTCGACGTGCTGCCGTACGCCGGTCAGGCTACCAAGCATGGTCTGAACATGTTGTGCGGTCCGGGCAACGACATGGTATCCACCACGGCCCTGACGGCTGCCGGCTGCCACGTGATCCTGTTCTCGACCGGCCGCGGCACGCCGTTTGGTGCGCCGGCGCCTACGCTCAAGGTGTTCACCAACCAGCGTCTGTGCGACCACAAGGCCAACTGGATGGACTTTAACGCCGGTGTGGTCGCCACCGGCGAGCGCACGCTCGACGAGGCTGCCCATGACCTGTACCAGCTGGTGCTGGACACGGCGAGCGGCAAGCTTACCAGCGCCGAGCGTCGCGGCTGTCACGAGATCAGCATCTGGAAGGACGGCGTCTGCCTGTAGCGATGACACGTTGAGCGCGTGATCGGGCAAGCTGTTGCAAAGACCGGACGACCCCGCTGAGGACATTCTCGGCGGGGTCGTTTTTTCGTTTCTCGTTGCGTTGTCGTGCACGGCTTTTTTGGGGAAGGGTGCCCGGCACCTCCCTCATCTCCAGAGAACAATGAACGTTCACCTAGTGGTTGCGTGGTGCTGAATCGACTTAATAATCAAAAATGCAGGGATATTTTCATTTTCAGGTCCGTTCAACGGCAAAAAACGACCGTTCAAGGATAATATACAAGTGAACGTTCACCTATTATAAGCAAATCGCGCATAATCTAGCTAAACGTTCACCCTGAACGGCATGCAGACAGACGTCGGTATGGACTCCAATGTCTTGTTCCAAGACAATCGAGAAAAGAGAGGGAGCTCGATGACTAACAAGATCGGTAAAAAGCGCAAGATCACATTCTGGACGCGCTTGGGCTTTGGTATGGGCGGCATGCTCAACTCTGGTGCCCTGACCTTTACGCACAGCTACATGGTGCTGTTCCTGTCCACGGAGTGCGGTCTGTCCGCAGGCGAGGCTGCGTTGATCAGCTCGTTCGCCATCTATCTCAACGCCATTCTGTGCCCGCTCATGGGCTTTGTGGCCGATAACTTTTACGCTACCAAGATCGGCCGTATCTTTGGCCGCCGCCGTTTCTGGATCTTGCTGGCAATCCCGATGATGGTCGCCGAGCCGCTCATCTTTGTGGCTACGCCGTTTGGTTTCCCGTACTACTTTGTGCTGTACCTGATCTACAACGTCGCGTATACGTTCTGCACTGCCAACCTGTCGCCGCTTACCATCGAGATGACCGACGACTTCAAGGAGCGTACGTACCTCACCGGCTACAAGCACCTCTTTGGTAACGCCGCCGGCTTCCTGATGGCAGCACTCGTCGGCTTTGGCTTTGGCACCTTCGGCGAGACCAACCCGTTCAGCTACTTCATCATCGCTACGGTCAACGCTTCGGTCATGGCAATCTCGCTGCTGTGCGTGTACCTGTCCACGTGGGAGCACACCCCCGAGGAGGTGGCTCAGGAGAAGATCGAGAGCGTCGGCGAGGGTATCAAGAAGTTCTTCATCGACGTTGTCTCTACCTTCCGCAATAAGTCCTTCCGCAAGGTCCTGTATGCACAGGTCTCCACGAAGCTCGCTGCTGCCTGCTGGTCTGCCTGCCTGTCCTTCTTCATCGTCTACTGCCTGCAGATTCCTAAGTCCTATGAGTCCGTGATGGAGATGCCCGGCAAGGTCGTCGCTATCGTCTGCACCGCCATCTGGGTTGCTCTCATGGCCAAGAAGGGCTTCCACAAGTCTTGGTACCTGGCCAACGTCGGTTGCGCTGCGTGCATCATCGCCTACAACTACTTCGCCTTTGGTCAGATTAACGGCACCTCCACGGTCGCCATCGCCATGATTGCCTACCCCATCATCTTCGCCATCTGGAAGTTCTTCTACGTTGGTTTCCAGTACCTGCCCGATGTTCTGCTCAACTACATCCCCGATGTCGATGAGCTCATCACCCTGCGTCGTCGCGAGGGCATCTACAGCTCCGCTCAGCAGCTCTGCCAGCAGATCGCCCAGGCTATCGCCGTCAACGCATGGGCTATCGTCCTTGCTGCCTCCGGCTTCATTCAGACCGCCGGCAACAGCGACGCCGTAACCCAGCCCGCCACCGTGCCTCTGTACATCTGCGGCTACATGCTCATCGGCTGCGCCGGCTTCTTCCTGCTCGCGGCTGTCCTTGCCCGCGGCATCAAGATCGACAAGGAGCAGTGCGACATCCTTTGCGACGAGATCCGCCGTGTCAAGGAGGGTGGCAAGATGGCCGACGTCCAGCCCGAGGTCAAGGCTCTTTGCGAGGAGCTCTCCGGCTTCAAGTACGAGGACTGCTTCGCTCACAACAACGTTGGCTTCCAGGACGGCAGCGTAATCCCCGCCGAGTAGGGCAGGCGCATCGTCCAAATCACAGGGCCGTGCCACCGGAGATCAACCGGCGGGCGCGGCCCTTTTTTAAAAACGAGTAGTATGAACTTCTGATTACATTTGAGGGAGAGACCCATGGAGACGAACGTTATCTGGCGCAACGCCCGCGCGGCCGTTATCGAGCTCGACGACGGTGGCTACTTTACCTGTGCCGATACGTGGGAGATCTTTGTCAACGATGAGCCCGTCGGTACCACGAATACGGTCGAGACCTATGTTGACGGCCTGGTTCCCGGCAAGCGCAACCTCGTCCGCTTTGTCTGCGGCGAGCGCGAGCTGAGCGTGGGCGTCACCACGCCCGCGGAGCCCTTTACCATCAACGTTCGCGACTGCGGCGCCAAAGGCGATGCCGAGCACGATGACACCACCAATATCCAGGCTGCCATCATGGCTTGCCCCAAGGGCGGGCGCGTGCTGATTCCCGCCGGCAACTACCGCATCAAGTCCCTCTTCCTTAAGAGTAATATCAACATCGAGCTCGCCGAGGGCGCGGTGCTGCTGGCCCGTCACGACCGCGCGGCGCTTGCCTACATTCCGGGCACGGTCACGGGTGACAAGGGCACCGGGTATGCCGGCACCGATATGCTGCCCCTGGGCCGCTGGGAGGGCGAGAGCTTTTCGACCTACTGTTCGACCTTTACGGGTCTGAGCGTGCACGACGTGTGCATCTATGGCCGCGGCGCCATCGACGGTCAGACCGATTTTGCCGAGGATAACTGGTGGAACAAGGACTTTAAGAATATCTTCCGCCCCGAGGAGGGCCGCGAGGTCGCCCGCCCGCGCATGATCTTCCTGTCCGAGTGCGAAAACGTGAGCCTTGCCGGCTTTACCGTCCGCAACAGCCCGGCGTGGAATATCCATCCCATTCTGTGCGGACACGTCGATGCCCTGTGCCTGTCCATCGAGGGTCCCAAGAACTCCCACAACACCGACGGTTTCGATCCCGAGAGCTGCGGCTTTGTTCGCATCCTGGGTTGCCAGTTCTCGGTGGGCGATGACTGTATCGCCATCAAGAGCGGCAAACTGGGCATTGAGTCCGAGCTTCGTCCCGCCACGCACGACGTGTTGATCTCGCACTGCTACATGCACGACGGCCATGGCGCCGTGGTGCTGGGATCCGAGGCAGCCGGCGGCATCAAGGACCTCACCGTGAGCAAGTGTCTCTTTGAGCGCACCGACCGAGGCCTGCGCGTCAAGACCCGCCGCGGTCGCGGCAAGGACGCCGTCAACGAGGGCATCACCTTTGAGCACATTCGCATGGACGAGGTGCTCACACCTTTCGTGGTTAATTCCTTCTACTTCTGCGACAAGGACGGCAAGACCGACTACGTTCAGAGCCGCGAGGCACTACCCGTCGACGACCGTACACCCGGCTTCGGCACTACGACGTTCCGCGATATCGAAGCCACCAACTGCCACGCTGCCGCCGCCTACATCACGGGCTTGCCCGAGAGTAAGGTGACGCGCCTGACGTTTGAGGATGTCCATGTGACCTTTGCCGCCGATGCTGAACCCTTTGTGCCGGCCATGGCCTGCGGCGTGGAGCCCATGGTGCGCCAGGGCATCATCGCGCAGAACGTGAAAGTCCTCGACCTGCAAAACGTGGTGATTGAGGGTCAGGACGGCGAGGAGCTGCAGCTCCAGAACGTCGACAAGGTTGTCCGTTCCTAACTCGGGTTGATGGCCAGGGCTGCATTGTCGGATAGATCGGCAATGCAGCCTTTATGCGATACGGCCGTGTGCGCTGCGCTGCGCATCATGGTGAAAGGGAATGCATGCTCAATAAAACGATTCCTGTCGGGGTCGATGGCTCGTCTGCCACGATTACGTCTTATGTTTTTGCCCCGACCGAAGATGCTTATGCTTTAAAACCGCTGCCTGCAGTTGTGGTCGTGCCAGGAGGCGGCTACGATCACGTTTCGCCGCGCGAAGGCGAGCCGGTAGCGCTCCGTTTGTTGGCGATGGGCTACCAAACGTTTGTACTGAACTATTCGGTTGCTCCCGCCACCTATCCGCTTGCATTGCAAGAACTTGCGCGGGCGGTCGATACCGTGCGAAGCCATGCGACGGAGTTTTGCGTCGATCCCAATCGAATTACGGTCATGGGTTTTTCGGCGGGTGGGCATCTGGTTGGCTTGCTCGGGGCGCTTTGGGACCAATCCTGGCTTGCAGAGTCGATCGCGACATCGCCTGAGTCGATTCGGCCTGACGCACTTTGCTTGGGCTATCCGGTCGTAAGCTCGGGGGCCTATGCCCATCGTGGCTCGTTTGAACACCTAACGGGTGCCGATGACGTTTTGGCTCAAAAGTTGTCGATCGAGAACATGGTGGGCGAAGGTTTTCCTCGTACGTTCTTATGGCATACCGCCGAGGATGCATCGGTGCCAGTCCAAAATAGCCTTTTGCTTGCGCAGGCGCTTGCCGATCACGGGATTGGCTTTAGCTTACATATTTTTCCGCATGGAAAGCACGGAGCATCGCTCGCCACGGCCCAAACGGCATTTAAGGGTTGCGCCGAGCATATTCAGCCACAGGTTCAGGGCTGGCCTGAGCAGTTTGCCGCCTGGGAGCGTGATGGACGATGAACGAAAGTATCAATGAGCTGCGTGTTTCGAGGGCTGCGTCAGGAGCGTATCCAACGATTTCTGATGCCTTGGCGGCAACCGATCAACTCTATCCGGACGCCGAGCAGGCGGTGACGATCCATATTGATCCGGGTGAGTACCGCGAGCGGGTCGAGATCCATCGGCCGCATGTGACGTTGGCGGGCGAGACGGCTGACAGCGTGCGCATCGTGGGCAGCCTGGGTGCCAAGATGCCCTCGGAGGACGGCTCGGGTGTCGACGGTACGCTCGGCACGTTTAGGACCTATACCGTTTTAGTCGATGCCGACGACGTGCGGCTCGAGAACCTCACGATCGTCAACGACGCCGGGGATGGTCGCGAGGTGGGACAGGCGATTGCCCTGTACGCCGACGGCGACCGTTTGGTGGTCGACGCCTGTTGTATTACGGGACGCCAGGACACGCTGTTTTTGGGCCCGTTGCCCCCGCGCGAAGTTAAACCGGGCGGGTTTATAGGACCCAAACAGTATGCGCCGCGCCGGGTGGGGCGCCAGTATTTTAGACGTTGCCGGATCGAGGGCGATGTCGACTTTATCTTTGGCGGCGCGCGTGCCTACTTTGAGGGGTGCGAGATTCGCTCGCTCAACCGCGATATGGACGTGAACGGTTACGTGACGGCGGCATCGACGCCCGAGGGAGAGCCGTACGGCTTCGTGTTCCACGGCTGTTCGTTTACAGCTCCGGATGACGTGGCACCGGATTCGGTCTACCTGGGCCGTCCTTGGCGCGAATGGGCGCAAACCGTGCTGATCGATTGCTGGCTGGGGCAACACATCAAGCGCGAAGGTTGGTGGGACTGGAATAAGCCGGCGGCGCACGAGAGGGCGCGCTACGTTGGCGCAAGTCTACATGGCCCGGCGGGTGATGCTGCCGGCTGGGCGTCGTGGGCGCGCGAGCTCGATGCGACGGCCGCTGCCCGGTACGCTCGCGAGCAGGTGCTTGCCGGTGCGGACGGCTGGGACCCCGAGGGCGGCGATGGTGATGCGGTGGAGACCGCCAGTCTTTCCAATAGCGGCCGCACAGTGCATATCGACATCTATTACGAAGACGAACCGGCGCTTCGCGACCGTCTTAAGCGTGAGGGGCGTTCCGCCGCGTTTAAGGGCGCGACGCCCGGTGACTTTGAGGCATGGCAAATTGCGACGAGGGATCGGCTGTTTGACCTGCTGGGCTTATCGATTATGGATCGCGCGCCAATCGAGGTGCGCGAGCTCGACCGGGTGCAGATTGCTGGCGGTATCGTGCGCACCCATGCGATGTTGCAGGTGGAGCGCGACGTTTGGATGCCGTTCTACCTACTGGAGCCGCAGACGCCCAAGTTCGATGCGCATGGCTGCAAGCGCTGCTATATCTGTCCGCATGGCCACCAGGGCGCCGGCGCCGCAAGTGTTGCGGGCGTAACGGGCGTGCCGGCGGTCGACGATGCCGTACGCAAGTTTAACTACGACTATGGCCTGCGTCTGGCGCGCATGGGCTATGTGACCGTCTGCCCTGATTCACGTGGCTGGGGGAGCCGTCGCGACTGGAAAGGCCAGGGCGACGACGAGAACAGTTATCTGCGCGGGACCTGCCTAAACCAGGCGCGCATGGCGGAGCCGCTGGGTCTTACAGTCGCGGGCCTCAATGCCTGGGACAACATGCGCTTGATTGATTACTTGGAGACACGCGGCGACATTGCCATGGACGACCTGGGCTGCTTTGGCTTTTCGGGCGGCGGATACATGACGTTGTACCTGGCGGCGCTCGACCCACGCGTGCGCAAGGCGTTTGTCTCGGGCTATCTGTACGGTGTCGACGATTCGCTGCTGCACCTCAACGGCAACTGCAGTTGCAATTACACGCCTGGACTCTGGCGTCTGCTCGATATGGGTGACATCGCCTCGCTTATCGCGCCGCGCCCGCTCTTGGTTCAGAGCTGCGAGAAAGACCATCTCAACGGCGCCCGCGGACTTGCGAATGTTGATGAGCAGCTCTCCATCGTTCGGGACGCCTATGGCCTCGTGGGACATGCCGACGACCTGTTGCACGAGGTTTGCCCGGGCGGACACCATCTGGGCGTTGCGTACCTTGCCGAGGATATCGAATGGCTTGACGGGCATGCTGCCAGGGCCCGTTCCTAGGTCGTGGGCGTTGTTGCGGGCAAACGGTAATGACTGATGAGGCCAAAGGCCGCCGTGTGGGCGGGAAGGAGTATAAATATGAAACCGACGAAGACCTTGAGCGAGTCGACCATCTGCTGCTTTGGTGATTCGACTACGTGGGGCGACAATGGATGCGGCGCGGGCGGCAACGACATCTCCTGGACTTCGCATCTAGGAGTGCTGCTGGGTGGCGCAACTATCGAGAATTACGGCATCAAGGGCTCGCGTATCGCCGTCAAGGCCGACCGCAGCGACTCGTTTGTCGAGCGCCTGGACGACATCGACGATGCGGCCGATATCTACATCGTCTTTGGCGGCGTCAACGACTTTAGCCGCAACGTGCCGCTGGGCGAGCCGGGCAGCACCGACGTACACGAGTTCTATGGTGCGCTCGATTATCTCATCCGTACCATCACGGCCCGCTCGCCCCGGGCAAAGCTCGTGTTTATGACGCCGTGCAAGACGAGCGGCAAGCACGAGAAGGATATCCCGGCAAGCAACGAGGCCAACCATCTGGGCCTGACACAAGATGTCTATGTGCAGGCGATGCTGGAGGTCTGCGACCGCTACTCCGTGCCGGTGATCGACCTGTATGCGCAAAGCGGCATCAGCCCGTTTTTGCCGGAGCACCGCGCGCTCTACATGCCGGACGGTCTGCATTACAGCCCTGCCGGCTATGAGCGCCTGGCGCATCGCATCGCCGCGGGGCTTACCGCCGTTTGCCGTTAAAAGTCTGCCGTTTACGGGGATTATAGGGTTAACGTTCACCCTATAATCCCCGTTCGCGTTACACTAGGTTAACGTTCACCCATCAATAACGTCAGAGGGGACAGCAATGGGCTGCAATCAGATTCTGGACCGCTATATCGAGCAGTTGATCGAGACCTCTACGCCGCAGGCGCCGGCCTGGAACATCGAAAAGCTCCGTGCCGGCAAGGAGAACACCTGGAACTATATCGATGGCTGCATGATCAAGGCGCTCATCGAGCTGTACGAGATCACGGGTGAGCAGCGCTACCTGACCTTTGCCGACGACTACATCGACTTTTTTGTCCAGGAAGACGGCACCATCAAGCACTACAAGCCCGAGGAGTACAACCTCGACAACGTCAACGCGGGCAAGACCCTCTATAAGCTCTACGATTTGGTGGGCAAGCCCAAATACCGCGCCGCCATGGACACCATTTACCGCCAGCTCGAGACCCAGCCGCGCACCAAAGAGGGCGTGTTTTGGCACAAGGCAGTCTATCCCAACCAGATCTGGCTCGACGGCATGTATATGGCGCAGCCGTTCTATATGCAGTACGAACTGAGCTTCCACAACCGTCGCGCCTGCTCGGATAGCTTCCATATGTTCCAGGTCGTGCACGATCTGATGCGCAACCCGCTCAACGGTCTGTACTACCACGCCTACGACGCGAGCCGCAAGCAGTTCTGGTGCGATCCCGTCACCGGCCTTTCGGCCAACTTCTGGCTGCGCGCCGAGGGCTGGTTTGCCATGGCGCTCATCGATACCTGGGAGCTCATGCCGCCCTCGATGTCGGCCGAGAAGGACGAGATTCGCAAGATGTTCCACGACCTGATCGACGCTATGCTGCCGTATCAGGACGAGAAGACTGGCATGTGGCACCAGGTCATCAACCTGCCCAATATCGCCCCCAACTACCTGGAGGAGTCGGGCAGCGCCATCTTTGCCAACGCTATCATGAAGGGCGTGCGCCTGGGCGTGCTGGGCGAGCGCTACTACCAGTACGGCCGTCGTGCGTTTGACGGCATCTGCGACACGTGTCTGTCCGAGCGCGACGGACAGCTGGCGCTCGACAACATCTGCCTGGTCGCGGGCCTTGGTAACACTGCGCACCGCGAGGGCACGTTTGGCTACTACATGAGCGAACCCGTCGTCAAAAACGACGCGAAGGGCGTGGCGCCGCTGGTGCTCGCCTATATCGAGACCATGCATCACGACAAGCTGGCAGGCAAGCGCGATCCGCTCGCCCCCTCGGGCGCCTGCTCCATCGACGACCCGTTTGGCGGCTACACGCCGGGCATCAACGCTCATAAGGGGTGTGAATAGCGTGGGGGCCATCACTCCGGGTGTGCGTCTGCACGACCTTCCGCAAGGGACCGTCGAGGAACGCATTCGCATGGCAGGGGAGCATGGCTTTTCGTGCATTCAGCTGCCGAGCAAGGTGCTCTACGCATCGATGGGAATCGATCGAAGCGGTCTGACCCGCGAGCTCGCTGACCATTTGCGTGCGGTGCTCGACGAGGCGGGTGTTTCGGTCGCCGTGCTCGGCTGCTATAAGAATCTGGCGACGCCCGATCGACAACAGCTCATGGATAACTTTGCCGAGTACGAGGCGTGCCTCAACTTTGCCCAGATGCTCGGCGGATGCCCGGTTGGTACCGAGACCGGTCGTCCCAATGCGCAGAACCGCGTTGCTGACGACCGTATGACCGACGAGGCACTCGATGCGTTTATGGACGGACTCGCACGCGTCTGCGAGTGCGCCGAGGCCGTGGGTGGGCAAATACTGATTGAGCCCGGCTGGAACGAGACGGTCAACACGCCAGATCGCTGCCGTGAGGTGCTGGAGCGCGTTTCGAGCCCGGCGCTCGGCGTGATCTACGACCCGGTGTCGCTGCTGCATCCCAGCGTCGTTGGCGAGGCGCAAGAAATTACCGCGCGTATGCTCTACTTATGCGGCAGCAAGATCCGCGTGCTGCATGCCAAGGATTTTGAAGTCGTCGACAACGAGGACGAGGCCGGTTGGTGCGACGGCACGGGCTCGCGCCTGGTGTGCCACGGCGTGGGCGAGACGGGCTGCTATGACTTTGAGCCCGTGGTGGCCTGGGCGGCTGCCGCCCGCCCTGGGATTCCCTGCGTGGTCGAGAACAGCGTGCCGGCGACGGTGGCTGGCTGCCTGACGACACTCGAGCGCATGTCCGCTCGCTGCGGGGCATCGCATCGCGAGATATAGCATTGGCTTTTGCTGTGGCGGCAAATTGAGCTTGCCTGACTGGGGGCGACGGTGAAGGGTCTTTATCGTCGTCTCATTGGATTACATCAAAAAGGGGAGTTGCGTGGCTATCCACATTGTCGAAGAGGCGAATCGTTGCCTAGGTTGCAAAAGGGCGTTCTGCCAGCTTAAAGGCTGCCCGGTTCAGACACCTATCCCGCAGGTCATTGACCTGTTCAAACAGCGTCGTCTGGAAGAGGCGGGCGAGCTGCTGTTCCAGAACAATCCCATGAGCGCGGTCTGCTCCATGATCTGCAACCATTCGGGCCAGTGCGAGGGCGCGTGCATCCAGGGCCGCAAGGGCACACCGGTGCATTTTTCGAGTATCGAGAACTATATCTCGACTGCATATTTGGACCGCAATGAGTGGAAGCCCGCGCCGTCGTGCGGCAAGCAGGTTGCCGTGGTCGGTTCCGGTCCTGCCGGCATTACCGTGGCCATTAAGATGGCCCAGCTGGGCTGTGCCGTCACGGTGTTTGAACAGCGCCCCGAGATCGGCGGCGTGCTGGAGTACGGCATCCCCGAGTTTCGCCTGCCCCGCGCTCTCGTGCAAAAGTACCGTTACGTGATGTGCTCGCTTGGCGTGCGCGTCCGTCCCTCGACCACCATCGGTGGCGCGCTGCATATCGACGACCTGCTGCGCGACGGCTACGATGCGGTCTTTGTCGGTACCGGTACTTGGCGCGCCCGCAAGCTGGGTATTCCCGGCGAGTCGCGCGGCAACGTGCTGTTTGGCATCGATTATCTGGTCGATCCCACGAGTGTGGCGATTGGGCAGAACGTGGCGGTTATCGGCGCCGGCAACGTAGCCATGGATGTTGCCCGCACGGCGCTGCGCTCGGGCGCGCGCAAGGTTACCGTGTATGCCCGCTCGCGCCATATTTCGGCTATCGACGATGAGGTCGAGCTGACCGAGCTCGATGGCGCCGAAATCGTGTGCGGCAAAGCCATCTGCGCCATCGACGATAACGGTCCGGTCTTCGAGACGGCTATCTTCGATGAGGACGATAACGTGGTGGGCTACGAGGATGAGCTCGACCATGCTGCCGCCGACACGGTGGTCATCGCGGCCTCACAGGTGCCCAAGGACAAACTGGTGCTTACGACGGGCGGTCTGGAGACCGACCATCGCGGCCTGCTGTCGGTCGACGAGCAAGGCATGACGACGGTGTCCGGCGTCTTTGCCGCCGGCGACGTGGTCAACGGCCCGCTCACTGTGGTCCATGCCGTAGCCGGCGCCAAGCTCGCCGTCGAAGGTATGGTCGCCTACCTAGGCCTCTAACTCCATCCCACCCATCAGTTGCGGTGAAATAAGGACTGTTTTGGCTGTCAAAGGCCTTATCTACTCCGTATTCCACCGCAACTTTTTGTGGGGTGGGCTAGAGACGCTGCATGCGGTACCCGACACCCATGTGCGTCTGAATCATCTTGGGATGAGAGGGGTCTGCCTCGATCTTCTTGCGCAGGGTGCGCATGAACACGCGCAGGCTCGCCAGATCGCTGTCCCAGCTCGTGCCCCATATCTCGCGGGTGATGAAGGTGTGGGTGAGCACCTTGTCGACGTTTTTCGCCAGAAGGACGAGCAATTTGTACTCGGTTGGGGTGAGCGAGAGCTCGCGTCCGTCTTTCGTCGCGTATCCCGCGGCGTAGTCGATATGCAGCGGACCGTTGTCGAACGTGCTCGCTTCTGTCGACTCGCTCGACGCCATCAAGGAGCGCCTCAAATTCGCGCGGACGCGCGCGAGCAACTCATCCACAGAAAAGGGCTTGGTGAGGTAGTCGTCTGCCCCTGCGTCAAGTGCTGCAATCTTGTCGGAATCTTCGGTGCGCGCCGAAATGACGATAATGGGGACTGCCGACCAGCTTCGGATCTTCGTGATGACCTCGATACCGTCAATGTCGGGAAGGCCGAGGTCGAGCATGATGAGGCTGGGGCCGTGCGACACCGCATCCATGATGGCGGCCTGGCCGTTGCAAACCTTGCTCACGACATAGCCGTGGAGGTCAAGCGCGGTCGAAACGAGGTTTTGAACGGTCAGGTCATCTTCGACCAGGAGGATGCGTGGCTTAGCGGCATTATTCATGAATCTCGATCTCCTCAGCGGGCAGGGTAAAACGGAAGACGGCCCCATGGGGGTGGTTGTCGCGAACTTCGATGACGCCGCCATGCGCCTCCACGATGGAGCGGCAGAGCGACAGCCCAAGGCCGATGCTTCGACGCGAATCCACGGGCCGCGTATTGCCTGAGGTAAAGAAGCGCTCAAAGATATGAGGCTTGTCGCAGTCTGCCACACCCGGCCCATCGTCTGCGACGTCCACCACGACGAACGCGCCCTCGCGACGTGCGCTGACGGTGACAGTCGAGTCCTCGGGCGTGTATTTGAAGGCGTTCATGATGAGATTCG
The DNA here is from genome assembly GCA_900544845.1 of uncultured Collinsella sp. GTDB lineage: Bacteria > Actinomycetota > Coriobacteriia > Coriobacteriales > Coriobacteriaceae > Collinsella. Next base: position 37,045 of record UQWV01000008.1, read on the forward strand.
TAAGCACCTGCATGATGAGATGGACGTCGACGCGTACCAGCAGGATGTCGTCAGTGTGCTCGATGGTGACGGCATGTCCATGCGATGCTTGGGCGACATGGCTGAGGGCGGCCTCGATGACCTCGTCGATGAGCTCGGATGTGAGGTTGAGGCGAATGGTGCCGTCCTCGACGCGTGTGATGGCGAGGAGGTTCTCCACGGTATCGATAAGCCAGAGGGAGTCATCGTAGATGGCATCGGCAAGATCGCAGCGTTGTTCGAGGCTGAGCCTCTCGTCGCTCTTCCGAAGGATTGCCGCAGATCCGGATATAGCCGTGAGGGGTGTCCTCAAATCGTGGCCGATGGAGCGCAAAAGGTTGGCACGCAGCTGCTCGTTTTTCGCCAAGACCGCAGCCTCTTCGCGCTCTTGCGCCGCTCGGTCACTTTCGAGCGCCAAGGCGCATTCACCTACGATAGATAGGACGATCGAATGCTCGAAGGCTTCGGTCTCGCGCCCCTCCAGGGCGATGCCGATGACACCGAATACCTTGTCGCCGGTGCGAACCGCGAGGTAGAGACAGCGCGCCTCAGGCAGGGTCCGCGTGCTTGCGCCCGCTCGCTTGTTGTTGGTGAAGGTCCAGGTTGCAACGGCGCGCTCGTAGTCGGTGAGCAGCGACGCGGATCGGTTTTCGGTGCCAGCGGACTCATAGAGCGCCTTGCCGAGCGTGCCGTGTTCGGCGGGGTAGAAGACCACGTCGAGTTTTAGCAGTTTGACGAGTTGGTTCATGGCGACGCGGGCGCACTCCTCCGCGCTATGGGCTTGCTGTAAGAGCTGGTTCGTTTCGAGGAGTACGCGCGTTTTGAATGCGTTCTCGGCGGAGGTACGGGCATTGTCGGCGATGCGCGCAGTTAACTCGCCGGCGACCATAGCGGTAGCGAACATGATGCCGAACGTGACCAGATAGCTTCGGTCGTAGCTGGCGAGCGAAAACAGAGGCGTGACGAAGCAGAAGTTGTAAAGCACTACAGAGAGCACGCTCGATACGATCGTGCAGATACGCCCCGTCGTGGTGACGGCGGTCAGCAGGGCCGTGAGGATATAGAGGGATATGATGCTGGAATCGGCAAATCCCAGATGGCGGAAAGCCGTGCCGATCGCCGTGGCGACAAGAGAGAGGGCCAGCGTGCGGAGCACGTTTCGGCTGCTGGGCGGCTGCAGGGCGAGCGCATGGCGGCGTCCTTTGGGTCGGGAGGGCGGAGTCGACTGGTCTGGAATGATGTAAATGTCGAGGTTCGGGGCGAATGTTATGAGCTGTTCTACGAGAGATTTGCGGCCAAAGAGGGCCTGACGGACGCTGCTGTGCTCGCCCGTGCGCCCCATGACGATCTTCGAAATACCCGACAGGCGCGCGAACTCGGAGATCTGAAACGCGACGTCGTCGCCATAGACGGTTTCCATATGTGCTCCGAGCTGCTCGGCTAGGGCGATATTGGCTGCAAGCTTGGCCCGCTCATCATCGCTCATGGCTTGCGTGCGCGGGCTCTCTACGAACAGGGCGACGAGCTCGCTGCGAAACGCTTTCGCCATGCGTGCGGCGGCACGGACGATGCGGGGATTGGTCGGCGCCGGGGAGACACAGACTAAGATACGCTCCTTGGTGTAGTAGTCACGGTTTCCCAGCACGCGTGCGGCGTCTGTGAGGTGGCCGGTGCGATCGGCGCAGCGGCGCAGCGCGATTTCTCGGAGTGCGGTGAGGTTTTCGACGGTAAAAAAATGCTGTTGCGCTTGGTCGGCTTGTGCGGGACGGTAGACGAGGCCGGCGCGAAGGCGCTCAAGTAGGTCTTCGGGCTCTATGTCGACGAGCTCGACCTGGTCGGCATCATCGAAGATACGGTCGGGGATTCGTTCGCTCACGACAACGCCGGTGATGGATGCAACCATGTCGTTTAGGCTCTCGATATGCTGAACGTTCACGGTCGTATAGACGTCGATGCCCGCATGTAGAAGTTCCTCGACGTCTTGATAGCGTTTGTCGTGGCGAGACCCCGGCGCATTCGTATGGGCGAGCTCGTCGACAAGGATGAGCTGAGGGGCGCGTTCGATAGCCGCATCTAGATCGAACTCGCTGAGCGCAATGCCGTTGTGCTCGATGAGTTTACAGGGCACGTTCTCAAGCCCTTGTGCAAGATGGGCAGTTGCCGGACGTTCGTGCGGCTCGATGTATCCCGCGACGACGTCGACACCTCGCCGCTCGGCGGCGTGGGCGGCCTGAAGCATCGCATAGGTTTTGCCTGCGCCAGCAGCGTAGCCAAAGAAAATCTTGAGGTGCCCCCGGCTGGTCCGAGCGTCATCGGCGGCCTCGTCTTTCTCAATTGCCTTGAGGATGAGGTCTGGATTGACGCGAGTGTCCGATGCGTCGCGCTGCATAGCGTAGCCTTTCTGAAACGTTGTCCATGCGTGCATACGCGGTGAGGACGCCACTGTATGCTCGCGAGGTCGAGTATAGGCGCACTGCAGCCGCAATAGTGCTTTCTACCTGCATCTTTACGGCATCTTAAGGACGTGAGCCCCGGCCCTCACGCCTCTTTAATCCCTAGAAGCGTTTACTGTCCCCAGACGCTTGCGAGAGCAGGCGTCCGAGACATCGGACCGCGCGTGAAAGGGGCGGTAAATGGACATCCTCATTCCCATCATCGGAGTCGTCTGCATTGGACTCCTTATCTATTACATCTACATTCTGATGAGGAGTGATTCGTAAACTATGGACGCTGCGATTCAGTACATCTTGTACTTTGCCGTGCTCGTCGTCCTGGCCGTTCCGCTCGGTCGGTTCATGGCCCATATCATGGATGGTGAGCATACGTTCCTGTCGCCTGTGATTGCTCCTGTGGAGCGTGGCGTCTATCGTCTGCTTCGCATCGACGCGGCAGAGCAGATGGGGTGTAGGCGCTATCTGGCGAGCGTGCTGGTCTTTTCGGGGATCGGCCTCGTGGCTCTTGTGGCACTCCAGGTGTTTCAGTCCTTCTTGCCAGGCAATCCCCAGCACCTGCCGGGTGTGTCATGGGACCTGTCGTTCAATACGGCTGCTTCCTTCATAACCAACACCAACTGGCAGTCCTATTCCGGTGAGACCACCCTGTCCTACTTTGTGCAGTTCATGGGCCTCACCGTGCAAAACTTCTTGTCCGCCGGCACCGGTATTGCGGTCATGTTCGCGCTCATCCGCGGTTTCCGTCAGGTCAAGGAGCAGGGTCTGGGTTCCTTCTGGGTCGACCTCACCCGCACCGTCCTGTATGTGCTCATCCCGCTGAACCTCGTGTTCGGCATCTGCCTGGCCGCCGGTGGCGTCATCTCCAACTTCCAGCCGGCTCAGAAGGCTGAGCTCGTAGAGCCCGTCGCTGTTCAGCCTAATGCAGACGGCGGCTGGAGCGTCATCGACGGCGCCCAGATCGAGGGCGACACGGTCAAGGTCGACGGCAAGGTTGTCGAGGGCGCGCGCGTGGTCACCGAGCAGTTCCTGCCCCAGGGTCCCGCGGCTCCCCAGGTTGCCATCAAGCAGTCCGGCACCAACGGAGGCGGCTTCTTCGGCGTGAACTCCGCCCATCCGTATGAGAACCCCAGTGCCTTCACCAACATCATCGAGATGACCAGCCTGCTGCTGATCCCGGCCGCCTGTTGCTTCACCTTCGGTATCGGCGTCAAGAACACCAAGCAGGGCAAGGCCATCTTTGCCGCCATGTTCATCCTGCTGGTGATCTTCACCGGCATCATCGCCGTCAACGAGCATGCGGGCACCCCGCAGCTGGCCGATGGCGGAGCGGTCAATATCGAGATGACCGACGGCCAGGCCGGCGGCAACATGGAGGGCAAGGAGAGCCGTTTCGGTATCGCCTCCTCTTCCACCTGGTCCGCTTTCACGACGGCTGCTTCCAACGGCTCGGTTAACTCCATGCACGACTCCTACACCCCGCTGGGCGGTTTTGTCCAGATGCTCCAGATTGCTCTGGGCGAGGTCGTCTTCGGCGGCGTGGGCTGCGGCCTGTACGGCATGATCGGCTTCGCCATCCTCACAGTGTTCATCGCCGGCCTCATGGTCGGACGCACGCCTGAGTTCCTGGGCAAGAAGATCGAGCCGGGCGAGATGCGCTGGGCGGTTGTCCTGTGCTTGGCAACTCCGTTTGCCATTCTGGTGTGCTCGGCCATCGCCTGCATGGTGCCCGGTCTTGCCGACCAGCTCAACAACGGTGGCGCGCACGGCTTCTCCGAGGTGCTGTATGCCTTCACCTCATGCGGCGGCAACAACGGCTCGGCGTTTGCAGGCATGAACTGCAACATTCCCTGGATCAACGTCATGCTCGGCCTCGAGATGCTGTTCGCCCGCTTCATGCCCATCATCGGTACGCTGGCTATCGCCGGCTCGCTGGCCAAGAAGGGTAAGGTCGCCGAGAGCGCCGGTACCCTGTCTACCACCAACGGCATGTTCGTATTCCTGCTCGTGTTCATCGTTCTGCTGATCGGTGCCCTGAGCTTCTTCCCGGCCCTGGCGCTTGGCCCCGTTGCCGAGTTCTTCCAGATGATTGCGTAAAGGAGGGCGCAGATTTATGACTATGCAAAAAGACATGATGGGCCGCGCGGTCCGCGACTCGTTTGCCAAGCTGGATCCTCGCGTCCAGATTCAAAACCCGGTCATGTTCCTGGTGTGGCTTTCCGCCGTCATGACCTCCGTCCTGGCCGTCGCTTCCATTTTCGGTGTGCAGGACGCGGGTGTGCCCACCTACTATGTGGTCGCCATCGCGGTCATTCTGTGGCTCACCGACCTGTTCTCGAACTTCGCCGAGGCGCTTGCCGAGGGCCGCGGTAAGGCCCAGGCCGATTCCCTGCGTGCGGCCAAGAAGGATGTCGAGGCCCATCGCATCGAGTCCGTTGAGGACAAGGAGCACTTCACCGTCGTTCCCGGCACCGAGCTCACGCGCGGCGACCTGGTGATCGTACGCGCCGGCGAGCAGATTCCCGGCGACGGCGACGTCATCGAGGGCGCTGCTTCCGTTGACGAGTCCGCCATCACCGGCGAGTCCGCCCCCGTAGTCCGCGAGGCCGGCGGCGACCGCTCTGCCGTTACCGGCGGTACCACGGTGCTGTCCGACTGGATCATCGTCAAGATCTCCAGTGAGCCCGGCCAGAGCTTCCTGGACAAGATGATCGCGATGGTCGAGGGTGCCGCGCGCAAGAAGACCCCTAACGAGATCGCTCTGGAGATCTTCCTGGTGGCCCTCTCCATCGTCTTTATCCTGGTCACGCTGGCCCTGTATTGTTACTCCTGCCTCTCGGTCGGTCTTAACGACATAGACAACCCCACGGCCGTGACCACGCTCGTGGCGCTGCTCGTGTGCCTGGCTCCCACTACCATCGGTGCCCTTCTTTCCGCCATCGGCATCGCCGGCATGAGCCGTCTGAACGAGGCCAACGTGCTGGCCATGTCCGGTCGCGCCATCGAGGCCGCCGGCGACGTCGACATCCTCATGCTCGACAAGACCGGCACCATCACCCTGGGTAACCGCCAAGCCGCCGAGTTCATCCCGGTCGACGGCATCGATCCCGCGGAGCTGGCCGATGCCGCCCAGCTTTCCTCGCTGGCCGACGAGACCCCCGAAGGCCGTTCCATCGTCGTGCTCGCCAAGGAGCAGTTCGGTCTGCGCGGCCGCACGCTCGAGGATAAGGGTATGGAGTTCATCCCCTTCACCGCGGCGACCCGCATGTCCGGTGTGAACTACGAGGGCAATGAGATCCGCAAGGGCGCTGCCGATTCCGTGCGCACCTATGTGGAGGCAGCCGGCGGCGTGTTCTCCCAGGAGTGCGACGAGGCCGTCGAGCGTATCGCCAAGGCCGGTGGCACCCCGCTGGTCGTGACCAAGAACTGCCGCGTGCTGGGCGTTGTGTACCTTAAGGACATCATCAAGTCCGGCGTTAAGGAGAAGTTCGCCGACCTGCGCAAGATGGGCATCAAGACCATCATGGTGACGGGCGACAACCCGCTCACCGCCGCGGCAATCGCCGCCGAGGCCGGCGTTGACGACTTCCTGGCCGAGGCCACCCCTGAAGGCAAGCTCGAGAAGATCCGCGAGTTCCAGCGTGAGGGCCACCTGGTCGCCATGACCGGCGACGGCACCAACGACGCGCCCGCTCTGGCCCAGGCCGATGTCGCCGTGGCCATGAACACGGGCACCCAGGCTGCCAAGGAGGCCGGCAACATGGTCGACCTCGACTCCAGCCCCACCAAGCTCATCGAGGTCGTGCGTATTGGCAAGCAGCTGCTCATGACCCGCGGCTCACTCACGACCTTCTCGGTGGCCAACGACATGGCGAAGTACTTCGCTATCATCCCGGCCCTGTTCTCGTCGATCTACCCCGGGTTGGACGCCCTCAACATCCTCGGCCTGGCAAGCCCGCTGTCCGCGGTTCTTTCGGCCATCATCTATAACGCGCTCGTTATCGTCGCGCTGATTCCGGCCGCGCTGAAGGGCGTTAAGTACCGTGAGGTCCCGTCCGGACAGCTGCTGACCCACAACCTGCTCGTGTGGGGTCTGGGCGGCATCGTTGCCCCGTTCGTATTCATCAAGCTCATCGACATGCTGCTCGCGTTCTGCGGCATTATGTAAGTGGAGGTTTGTATGTTCAAAGGTGTTGCATCGCGCGCACTGGGCGTGTTCGCGCTGTTTACCATCGTCTGCGGCCTGGGATACACACTCGTGGTGACCGGCATCGCCCAGGTTGCGTTCCCGTATCAGGCGAATGGTTCGCTCATCAAGGTCGACGACAAGATCGTGGGCTCCGAGCTCATCGGCCAGAACTTCGAGGATGAGGACCACATGTGGGGCCGCATCCAGAACGTGTCAATTGTCGAAGGCGAAGACGGCGGGCTCATGGCCTACGGCGCTCCGTCCAACCTGTCCCCGGCGAGTGAGGAGTACCGGCAGCTTGTGAACGCGCGCGTCGAGAAGATTCGCGCCTCCAACCCCGACGCCGACATGGACGCCGTGCCCGTCGACCTGGTGACGTGTTCCGGCTCAGGGCTCGACCCCGAGATCTCCCCCGATGCCGCCGAGTACCAGGTACCGCGCCTGGCGAAGGCCACGGGCAAGAGCGAAGGCGAGGTGCGCGAGATCATCGCCCAGTGCACCAAGGGCCGATTCTTGGGCGTCTTCGGTGAGCCCACGGTCAACGTGCTTAAGGTGAACCTTATGCTGGACGGCGCGCTGTAGGTGAGGGAGTGGCAGATGAGGGCATGACTGACTATCTGAGTCCTCAAGTCCACCCCGCCCATCAGTTGCGGTGAAATACGGACTGTTTTGGCTGTCAAAAGCCTCATCTGCTCCGTTTTCCACCGCAACTTTTTGTGGGTCGAGCAGAAGTTGGGGAAGCGCGTGCGGTCGGGTGCTGCGCGGTAACTGATACGATAAGTACGTTAGCAACTGCCGCCGAGCGGCTCAAACGAAAGGAACCCTGTATGGAGTCCGCTGCCTATCCGATGCTCTTTAGCCCGATCAAGGTCGGTACGACCGAGGTCAAGAACCGCGTCTTTATGCCGCCGGTGTCTACCAACCTGGCCGACCATGGCTATGTGACCGACGATTTGGTCGATCATTACCGTGCCCGCGCCAAGGGCGGCGTGGGCCTGATCATCACCGAGGTCGTGACGGTCGAGCCCACCTATACCTATCTGCCGGGCGATATGTGCTGTTACGACGACACGTTCATTCCCGGCTGGGAAAAGCTCGCCGCGGCCGTCCACGAGTACGGCTGCAAGATCATGCCGCAGCTCTTTCACCCCGCCTACATGGCCTTTAACGTTCCGGGCACGCCGCGCCTGATCGCTCCGTCCTTTGTGGGCCCGTCCTATGCCCGCGAGGCGCCGCGCCCCATCACGGTCGATGAGATCCACGAGCTCACGCATCAGTTTGGCGACGCTGCCGTGCGCATGCAGAAGGCTGGCGTCGATGGCGTCGAGGTCCACGCGGCGCACGCCCACGGTATGCTCGGCGGCTTTTTGACCCCGCTCTACAACAAGCGTACCGATGAGTACGGCGGCTCGCTCGATGCCCGCATGCGCTTTTTGCTCGAGGTCATCGCCGAGATTCGCGAGCGCTGCGGCAAGGACTTTATCATCGACGTTCGTATCTCGGGCGATGAGTACACCGATGGCGGCCTGACCCTCAACGACATGATCTACGTTTCGCGTCGCCTGGAGAAGGCCGGCGTCGACATGATTCATGTCTCGGGCGGCACCACCATCAAGCGCGGCTCCGCCATTCCCGCCGCCGGTACCCAGCAGGCCTCGCACGCCGCCTGCTCGCGCGAGATTAAAAAGCACGTCAACATTCCCGTCGCCACGGTCGGCCGCATCAATGAGGCATGGATTGCCGAGGAGCTGATCGAGGACGGCGCCGCCGACATCTGCATGATGGGCCGCGCCAATCTGTGCGATGCCGAGTTCTGCAATAAGGCCGCTGCCGGCAACGCCGACGACATCCGCCCCTGCATCGGCTGCCTGCGCTGTCTGAACGGCATTATGTTTGGCAAGCGCATCTCCTGCACCGTTAACCCCGATGTCGAGCGCGACGAGGCCGGTTACGAGCCTGCCGCCGAGGCCAAGAACGTGCTCGTTGTGGGCGCCGGTCCCGCTGGCATGGAGGCGGCGTTCATTGCTGCCAAGCGCGGACATAACGTGGTGCTCGTGGACAAGCAGGACGAGCCGGGCGGCGAGATGCGCATCGCGGCCGTTCCGCCGGCAAAGCAGGAGCTCACCCGCGTGATCAAGTACCAGTATCGCCGCCTGGCCGAGGCCGGCGTGAAGTGCGTCTTTGGTACCGAGCTTTCGGCCGAGGACATTCAGCGTGACTACGCTGGGTACGAGGTTGTCCTGGCCTATGGCGCCGAGCCTATCGCTCCGGCCTTTATGCAGGGCTTTAAGCAGGTCATGACGGCTGATGACCTGTTGGGTGGCAACGCCTTCCCGGGCAAGAAGATCGTCATTGTGGGCGGCGGCACCGTCGGCTGCGAGACAGCCGACTATCTGGCTCCGCTGGTCAACGACTTGTCGCCGGCAAACCGCGACGTCACCGTCATCGAGATGACCAAGACGCTCGCTGCCAACGAGGGCGGCGCCGGCCGCGCGGTGCTCATCACGCGCATGCTCTCTAAGGGCGTCCACGTGCTGACCGAGGCCAAGGTGACCGAGATCACCGAGGACACTATCAGCTACGAGAAGGACGGTGAGGTCCACACCATCACCGGTGCCGATACGCTGGTGCTTGCCATGGGCTATCGTCCCAACACCAAGCTGGCCGACGACCTTGCCGCTGCTGGCGTTGCTGTCCACGTGCTGGGCGATGCCCAGAAGTGTGGCAACATCCGCGATGCCATCGGCGATGGCTATAAGGTTGCCTGCGAGCTCTAGTCAACTCCTTGATGCATGGGGACCTGCCCCCGCGGCGCCAGTCGACAGATAGCAAAAAGCGGCGGGGGGACCCGCGGGGGGGGGGCCCCCCCCGGGGGGGGGGCCGGGGGGCCCCCCCCCCGCCACCCCTGCGGCTGTGCCTGCGCGGCGCCGGAGGTGGGAGGGAGGTAGTATTCGATAGGGGCTTGCCGCCGGAACCGGGCACGAGCGCCGGGTTGCGGCAATAATAATTCGTTCAGGAAAGTTCTGGGGGTTCGGGGGACTCTTTCAAGAGTCCCCCGGCGTTTTTCTTTTTGCACCGCCAAAAAAGCTTGCAATTTCCGGAAGAATGTGCTATAATAAATGCACTTCAGGCGCAGCCGGCACAGGAGGCGCCTCAAGCAGGAAAGCAGAAGGAAAGGAGGAACCCTCATGAAACAGTATGTTGCAGCCAAGGCAGAGCGGATTGAACTGACGCTGTGCGAGAATATCGCGTTCAGCGGCGGCGAGATTATCCCTGATCGTCCCCCCTTCGTCGAGATTGACCCGGATGACGTTCCGATAACCAACTGATTCCCGGCTTGTCGGCGGAGGCGCTCCGCCAAAAATGACATCCAGCCCTTCTGCATGGATTGCGAAGGGTTGGGTGTCCCCCAAAAAAGGAAAGCGTTCCGGCTTCCCGCCGGATTGCCCATATCGCGCGGAACACCGCGCAAACAGCATACCTATACTGAATACCGAGTAGTATGAAAGGAAGAAAATTACCATGAAGAAGCATACTGTACTGCGCTTCCTCTCGCTGGCGCTGGCGGCACTGATGCTGCTGAGCCTGTCGCTGACCGCACTGATCGGCTGCGACTCCGATGAGAAGGAAACCGCAACCGAAACCGAAACAGCAACCGAAACTGCCACCGAGACCGCAACCGAGCCTTCCCTGTCCGCGGCAACGCCGGAGGACGCACTCTCCCGTGTCGTGACCAATCTGGGCACCAAGGCCGAGGATGCCGCAAAGAACGCAGCCAAGGACGCCGCTGCAGGCAACTTTACCTTCTCCTTCAAGACAA
>UQWV01000009.1 GCA_900544845.1 uncultured Collinsella sp.
GATGACTACTTGCTTGCCGGTCATGTCGACGGAAGCCTTGTTGCTGTACCAGACCGTGCTTTTCTGGCATACGGAATGCTACGCAACAGAAATTGAGCAGTCAGCGCTCGGTGCCATAACTAAGCCGATAGACCAAGTTGGAGCTTTTATCACGGCCGTCGTTTTGTTCGGGAATGTGATTCCAAGGCTCTGGCCTGCAAGAATCTTACTCGTCGAGTCCATACAATTCAGGAAGATAGCGCTCGGAGCGCCATTGTTGTCGATAAGCAGGAACGCTGCCGAATGGTTGGCGGATTTAAACGACAGCGTCACGCTGCTTTTGTCGCCCGTATTAAACGTTTTCAACGGGGATACGGAATCACCATTCCATAGCAGCTGAATACGTGTCGCTAGCACGTGCCACCACAGTACGGAATGACTGTAGATAGTGGCTCATTGCGGTATTGACCGTGCTGTGCCCAAGCGCCACGGCAATGTCCTCGATGGCGGCTCCATGCTCAAGCGATATGGTCGCCCAGCTGTGGCGCAGGCAGGTCATCGGCACATGCGGCAGGTCGAACCGCTTGCAGAACGCGCGGAACTTGCGGGCGACGGCGTTGGGGTCAAGCGGGCATAGTCTGCCCGATCTGCGCGTCCCACGGATGGCACGCAGGCGCTCTAGGGCGAATCGCGGCAGCTTCAGCTTGCGGTCTGACAGCTTGGTCTTGCATCCAGTCTCCACGACCTCGCCGCCGACCACGTGCAGGCCGCGTTGCACATGCACCCATCCCGAGCGCCAGTCCACATCCTCTATCCGCACGGCGCAGGCCTCGCAGCGGCGCAGACCCAACGCGGCACCCAAGAGCACGGCGGCCTCGAATGGCTGTCCGACTATCGCTTTGAGCGTCACGCGCTCCTGCTCGGCGGTCAACGTGGGGCGGCGCACGGTCGGCTTTTGCGGTAGCTCCACGCCCTGCGTAACGTCCCAGATGCGCAGCTGGTGGCGGCGAAGAACCCAGCGGTATATCTGCCTAAAGGTCTTATAGGCCTTTTCGGCGGCCCCGGGAAGGTCGAACGAGTCGACCCAATCCTGTACCTCCTCAAAGCTGATGCTCTCGATCTCGCGCTTGCCCCACGTCGGCATCAGGTGGCAGCGGATGGCGCTGCGGTAGCCCTCCAGCGTGGTGGCGCGCAGGCGCTTGTCCTTGTCGGCCATGTACTCGGCGGTGGCATCGGAAAACAGCATTTTTCATAGTCCAATCTCTCGAAAATCCCAGACGTTTCGCATGGTAGCCCGTCGCGTTACGTCTGGGATTTATTACGCATGGGGCGACCGTAATCGACATGGGAAGGAGGACGGATGGAGGTACTCAAGCTCTTCGCGCCATACGGGCCGGGGTGGCTCGGCGGAGTGCTGCTTGCGCTGATCGCGTTCTATTTCGGTAAGCAGTTCCTCGAGGAGTACAAGCGGCAGAACGAGCGCAAGGCCGGCATCGACATGAAGCGCGAGGAGCGGAAGCAGGCCGAGGTCGACGAGCGCGCCCAGCGCGACCGCGAGCGCTCGCAGATGGAGGGCCGCATCGCTGCCCAAATGGAGCGAAGCAACTCGCTCATGGAGGCGATGAAGACGCTCATGGAGTCGGTCGTGGCGTCCAACGAGGTCCTGCACGCCGACTTGGCGCACAGCCAGGCGCGCAGCCAGGGAATGGCGGAGAAGGTCGACCACATCTGCGACCGAGTCGACCTGATCTACAACAAGGAATCCGACAGATAGGAGCAAATCGAATGAATGAAATCCAGGCGGGCCTCACGGTGTGCACGGTGCTGGTCGTGCCGTACATCGTGCAGGCAATCAAATCAAAGGCAATGACCGGCAACGTGGCACGCTGGATTGCCATCGCCGTCTCGGCAGGGTGCGGTGCTCTCACGGCCATGGCAGGAGGCGTGCCCACCGACCCCTCGGCGTGGGTGACGTCCATCTTCGCGTTTGTCGGCGGCGTGCAGGTGGCCTATGCCGCCTTCAAATCCGTCGGTATCACGGACAAATGGCTCGACGCGCTGCTCGCGCTCGGCGACATCAAGGAGGACTAACATGGCAGATTTCGCGAACGTCCAACCGGACGAGTACAAGCTCCTCGGCTGCAACTTCTCGGCGGGACGACCCTTCGGCATCAAGGGCGTCACGATCCACCATATGGCGGGTGACCTCAATGCGGCCCAGTGCAACAGCATCTGGGCCGCCAACGGCTGCTCTGCTCACTACTCGGTCGACCGCAACGGCTACATCGTGCAGCACGTCAACGACACCGACCGCGCCTACGCTTGCGGCGACGGCATCGGCACGGGCGGCGGCAACGACACGACCATCAGCATCGAACATGCCAACAGCGCGCGCGGCCCGTGGACGGTTCACGAGGCCGCTATCGAGAGCGGTGCGCACCTCGTGGCGGCGCTGTGCCTGTACTACGGGCTGGGCCGCCCGGCATGGATGGTGAACGTGTTCCCGCACAAGCACTGGTCGTCCACGGCCTGCCCCGGCGAGCTGGCTGGCTCGCAGCGCGACCACTACATGCAGCGCGCCGTCGAGTGGTACGACGCGATGGTCGGCGGCACGCAGCCGTCCGCGCCGACTGTGCAGCCCGCGACGACCCCCGCTGCGCCTTCGGCGTCGCAGGGCGCGCCGGGCGGTTTCCCCCGCTCCACTGGCGCCCGTGTTCCCGTACACTACTCGCTGCACCTCAAGGGTAGCGGCTGGCTGGACGAGGTGACTGACTTCGGTGCCGGCGACGACGGCTTCGCGGGCTACCCGTGCCGACAGCATGACCTCCTTTGCGCCCGGGTTGATCGCGGTACGCTCAAGTATCAGGTCCACACCGTCGAAGACGGCTGGCTCGACTGGGTCGCCAAGGGCGACCGCAACGACACCGTAAACGGCTGCGCCGGTATCGCCGGTCATACCATCGACGGCGTGCGCATGTACTACGTGACGCCGAGCGGCGAGGAGTACAAGCAGGCGTGGTACCGCTCCCAGACCACTGCGTGCGCCGGATGGCTGAACACCGTGTGCGACGACGGCTCTACCTATAGCGGCGACGACTACGCCGGTATCTACGGCGAGCCGCTCGACCGTCTGCAGGTCTGCGTCACCGACGGGGTGCCGTGGTAATGGCTTTCGTCATGGGCGCGGCGCTCGGCGCGATTTTGGGCAGCTTCGTCACGGTTGTCGCGCTCGCCCTGATCTGGGGCGGGAGCGACCGCGGGCGATAACAGCAAAAGGGGCCGTGGCGGTTCGTCGCCACAGCCCCTTTCTCGTATCCCTCGAATATCCCAAGTGGGCGTAAAACCCTAAGTACGGTCAGTGTGTTGCGGTACGTTCAGCGTGTTTTGCCTGTTGGTCAGCATCAATAGCGAGCTGCGGCAAACTGTCTCAGTACTGCCACATGTGGTTGACAGGGCCGGAGCCTTTGCCCATGTTCAGGCCGGCGGCCAGAGCGCCTGTCAGGTATGCCTTGCCCGCATTGACGGCGTCGGCAAGATCCATGCCCTGGGCCAGCGCGCAGGCGATGGCGGACGAGAGCGTGCAGCCGGTGCCGTGTGTGTTGCCGGTCTCGATGCGCTTGTGGCGGAACCACGTGGTGAGTGGATCTCCAAGATGGTTGCCCTCGTCATCGAGTGGCGCGGGTTCGGCCAGTACATCGTTGGCCTCGTTGACAAGATGCCCACCCTTAACGAGGGAAGCGCAACCAAAGCGGCGGGTGAGGAGCATGGCAGCATTTTGCTGCGTGCGCTCGGAGTCGACCTCGTAGTCGAGCAGGGCCATGGCCTCGGGAATATTGGGCGTGATAACCGTCGCTAGCGGGAACAGGCGGCGGGTGAGCGCCTCGGCGGCATCTTCGGCAATCAGCCGTGCGCCCGAGGTGGCTACCATGACGGGGTCGACTACCACGTTTGTCGCGTTCCAGGCGCTCAGGCGGTCGGCGATGACATCGATAATCTCGGCAGAGGAAACCATGCCGATCTTGACGGCGTTGGGGCGGATATCGTCAAATACGGCGTCGATCTGCGCAGCGACGATATCAGGGGAGATATTCTGCACGGCGGTGACACCGAGCGTGTTTTGTGCGGTGATGGCGGTGATGGCCGTCTCGGCATACAGGCGGTGCGCCGTGATGGTCTTGATGTCGGCCTGAATGCCGGCGCCACCGCTGGAATCGGATCCTGCGATGGATAGAACGGCAGGTACCTTACTGCGATCCATGTTCGCTCCCTTGTTCGGTCGGAATCAAATGGGTCTATAAGCCAGCATTATAAAGATGCCCGGGCCGACTCTATGTCGAACCCGGGCGGGCGATGCAATCTTTACGCAAATGTAAGCAAATGTTCACACGTCAACAATTGACGAACACCATGTTACCGATTGTGGCTCCGGTGACGAGTTAGTCCTCCATGCCGAGATCGATCGTCGTACCCTCGAACACCTTGTTGACGGTGCGGACGGCGCACATCTTGCCACACATGGTGCAAGTGCCCTCGGTGGCGGCGGGGGATTCCTCGTAGCGCTTCTTGCCGGTGACCGGGTCGAGCGCGCACTTCCACATGGAGTCCCAGTCGAGCTTGCGGCGTGCCTGGCCCATCTTGTCGTCCATGTTGCGGGCGTGGGGTACCTTCTTGGCGATGTCGGCGGCGTGTGCGGCGATCTTGGTGGCCATGAGGCCATCGAGCACGTCCTGGGCGTTGGGCAGGCACAGGTGCTCGGCCGGCGTCACGTAGCACAGGAAGTCGGCACCGGAGCTGGCGGAGATGGCGCCGCCGATGGCAGCGGTGATGTGGTCGTAACCCACGCCGATATCGGTCACCAGCGGCCCGAGCACATAGAACGGGGCATTGTGGCACAGGCGCTTCTGCAGTTTCATGTTGGCGGCGATCTCGTCGAGCGCCATGTGACCCGGGCCCTCGACCATGACCTGGACGCCGGCGGCCCAGGCGCGCTTGCACAGCTTGCCCAGCTCGATCATCTCGGCGGTCTCGGTGGCATCGTTGGAGTCGTAGAGGCAGCCCGGGCGGCAGGAGTCGCCGAGCGAAATCGTCACGTCGTACTCGTGGCAAATCTCGAGCAGCTCGTCAAAGTACTCGTAGAAGGGGTTTTCGTTGCCGGTGACCTCCATCCAGCCAAACAGCAGCGAGCCGCCGCGACTGACGATGTTCATCAGGCGGCCGGTCTCCTTAAAGGTCTTGGTGACCGACTTGTTGATGCCGCAGTGGATGGTCATAAAGTCCACGCCGTCCTCGGCGTGCGCGCGCACGACCTCGAACAGGTCATCCTTGGTAAGCTTGACCAGCGGCTTTTCCATGTAGCCGATGGCGTCGTACATGGGGACGGTGCCCACCATGAGCGGCGTCTCGTCGATGAGCTGCTGGCGGAACTGGCGCGTCTTGCCCGAGTTGGAAAGGTCCATGATGGCGTCGGCGCCAAAGTCCTCGGCGATCTTGACCTTCTTCCATTCCTCGGCGGCATCGGCTTTATCGCCCGAGATGCCCAGGTTCACGTTGACCTTGGTGGACAGGCCCTCACCGACGCCAAAGGCGCGCATGCCCTTTTTGATGTGCACGATGTTGGCGGGAATGGCGATGCGGCCGTCGGCCACGCGCTCGCGGATGTACTCGGGGTCGCGATGCTCGCGCTCGGCGACTTCCTTCATCTGCGGCGTGATCTGCCCGGCGCGGGCGAAGTCGATTTGCGTGACGAGCTTGGGCTCGGTCTGTGTGCTCATTGGCACGGCTCCCTTCGTTGGCATTACCCATATCAGGTTTGCGGGTCAGGGCGGGCGCGCCCAGTCTCAGCCTGCTGTCTTGTCCTGCAAGCTCCCCGTTTATGTAATGGGCTCAAGTATAGCTCGAATGGGTACGATTGGCCTAACGAGCGTGCCTGTGGGGAGGCGAACATGGAAGACAAGCATCTATATCGAGAGACGCAATGGGATGTATCGGCCGAGGAAAGCCGTGCGCACCATGGCCTTGTCGCGATTGGTTTTGCGGTGCTTGCCGTGCTGGTGATTGCCTTTTGTATCTGGACGTTTGGTGGTCGCGGCGGCGCCACCTGGGAGTTTGAGGCCGACGATGCCCTGCCGATCATGACGGTGAAGGTCTCTGGCGGCAACACGGTGGCAGCTCCCGGCGACTATTGGTATCCGTGCGATGGATTTGTCCAGCTGCAGCTGAGCGGTGGTTCCATTCCCGGCGAAGAGATCGAGCGCGTGACCTTCGATGCGTCGCTTAAGACGCTGTCGGTCGAGCTCAAAGATCAGGGGGACGTTCCCACGACCATGGATATCGCCCTGACGGAATGGCGCCTGGAGCCCCCGACGGGTGTAGCGGTGTCCGAGGTGGAGCATGTCAAGATTACCTATCAGGACGGCTCGACAAACGAAGTTGCCAAAGCCGACGGCTTGGCGGAATAGACGTCGTGCCTGGGCAGCACATTCAAAAGTAGCGGTGGTCCTACAAGGTCTGTTCGTTCAGGAAGACCAAAGTGTTCTTATTTGAAAGCTCGGGAAAGTGACGATAACCAACGTCAAACGCGGTGAGCCCGCTTGCATCCTCGAGCTTGTTTTCTGCCATCCACCGCACCATGGAGCCGCGCGCCTTTTTGCTGGCGGTCGAGCGCTGGATGGGCTTGCCGTTGCGGATACCCTCGCCAAAAAGGCATGTGACGGCCATGGCGTCGTCCGCGAGGTGGGGCAGAACGGTTTTGGCATACTCTACGCTGGCGAGATTGACGATCGTGGTGTTTGAGCCTGCCGGGGCGATAGCCCGCGCGAGCTTGTCGCTCCAAAACGCGTAGAGGTCTTGGGCATCGTCAACGGCGAGCTTCGCGCCCATCTCCAGTCGATACGGTTCGACGGCATGGAAGGGACGAACGCACCCGTAGAGGCCGGAGAGGATCCACAGATGGTCTTGCAGCCATGCGAGCTGCACTGAATCCATCACCTCGGGTGCCATGCTCTGGTACTGAATGCCGTGATAGGACATGATGGCGGGGGAGAGGTGACGGGCGAGTGCGGGATTGTCGAGATCGCCGTTTTTCAGGATGGGCCCTAACTCATGCAGGGTGTTGAGGCAAGGCCCCAGCAGTTTGTCACTCACGTTCCATAGCGCCTGCAGGCTGTCGCTGCCTTCATTCCGCTCGATATCTAGCAGTGCGCGGTGGAGGCGAGCCGTCTCGCGCGCAAAGGGTGGGATGCCCAGGACTTCAAAAGCATCTTGGGCCGCGCGCATCTGCTTGGCGGGCGAAATGACGACCTGCAGCATGGACTCTCCTCTGCCAAAAAGGAAGTTGCGGTGGAATACGGTCTGTTTTGGCCGTTTATGGGCCAGTTTAGTCTGTATTTCACCGCAACTGATGAAGGGTTGGTTACGCGCGCTCGATGAAGGCCTTGTAGCCGCGATAGGCCTCGTAGATATCGGCCTTGTTGGCGACCTCCCACAGGGCGTGCATGGACAGGACGGCAACACCGGAGTCGATGACATTCATGCCGTACTTGGCCATGATGTAGGCGATGGTGCCGCCGCCGCCTGCGTTGACGCGACCGAGCTCACAGGTCTGGAAGTCCACGCCGGCCTCGTCCATGATGTCGCGGACGAGGGCCACGTACTCGGCATCGGCGTCGTTGGAACCGCCCTTGCCGCGGCTGCCCGTGTACTTGTTAAAGCACAGACCGCGACCCATAAAGGCCGCGTTCTTGGTCTCGAACTTGCCGGCATAGCCCGGGTCGAAGCCGGCGGACACGTCAGAGGAGAGCATACGGCTGCGGGCGAGCGCGCGGCGCAGGGCCAGTGGGCTATCCTCGCCGGCGAGCGTCATGATCTCGGCGACGGTGTTCTCGAAGAAGCGACTTGTCATGCCGGTGGCACCCACGGAACCGATCTCCTCCTTGTCGACGATGAGCGTGATGCTCGTGCGCTCCACGTTGGCGACGTCGATCTGGGCGAGCATGGACGGATAGGCGCAGACACGATCGTCGTGGCCATAGCCCAAAATCATGGAGCGGTCGAGGCCCATGTCGCGGGCGGGACCGGCGGGCACGACCTCGATCTCGGCGGAGAGGAAGTCCTCCTCCTCGACGTCGTACTGCTCCTTGAGGATGTCCAGGAACATCTGCTTGACGGGCTCCTTGGGAGCGTCCTTGTCGTCTTCATCGAACTTGACGGGACGGCCGCCCACGATCACGTCGAGGATCTCGGCGTCGACGGCGTCCTTGGCGGGCTTGGACATCTGCTCGCTCGAGAGGTGGATCAGCAGGTCGGAGATGGTAAAGACCGGATCGTCTGCCTTGTCGCCGATGTTGATGTCGACGGTGGTGCCGTCCTTTTTGCAGATGACGCCCACGAGTGCAAGCGGGGAGGCCACCCAGTGGTAGCTCTTGACGCCGCCGTAGTAGTGCGTGTCGAGGTAGGCCATGTCGCCGGCCTCGAAGGCGGGATTCTGCTTAAGGTCCAGGCGCGGCGAGTCCACGTGAGCACCCAGGATGTTAAAGCCCTGCTCGAGCGGGGCGGTGCCCAGGTTGACGAGCATGAGGTCTTTGCCGTGATTGGCGGCGTACACCTTGTCGCCGGCCTTGAGCGTGCGGCCCTCGGCGATCACGGTCTCCAAGTCGACGTAGCCCGCCTCCTCGGCCATCTTGATGCCGGTCTTGACGCACAGGCGCTCGGTCTTATTCTCGCTCAAAAACTGCTTATAGCCGCGGCAAAGCTCCTCGAGCTCCTCGATTTGCTGTGGCGTGTACTTTTTCCATGCGCAGGGACGCTCCATGACGCAGGCTCCTTTCGGATCGATCGTGCTGGTTGATGTACCGTGAGCCATCGTATCACGCGCGGGCCCGCGGCGGCAGGGAAGCCTGATGTGCGGTGGCCGCGGGGCGGGGAGCGTGTAAACTGGTGTGAGCAAACCGTGCCCAGCCCAAAGCGAGGTATTCAATATGTCTGACAAGCGCCGCACCTTTGCCGTTATCGACGGCAACTCGCTCATGCACCGCGCCTTCCACGCCGTGCCGCCCACCATGAATGCGCCGGACGGGCGCCCCACCAACGCGATCTTTGGCTTTCTGAACATGTTTCTTAAGATGATCGATGCCTTTAACCCCGACGGTGTGGTCGTGGCGTTTGACAAGGGCAAACCGCGCGTGCGCATGGAGATGCTGCCACAGTATAAGGCGCAACGCCCGCCCATGGACCCCGATCTGCATGCGCAGTTCCCTATGATTAAGGAGCTGCTCACCGCGCTCAACGTGCCGATTCTGCAGTCCGAGGGCTGGGAAGGCGACGATATCCTGGGAACCATGGCGCGCCTGGGTGAAGAGGCCGGCTGCGACATGCTACTGGTGACCGGCGACCGCGACATGTATCAACTCGTGACCGAGCACGTCAACGTGGTCTCGACCCGCAAGGGCCTGTCCGACGTGGCGATCATGACGCCCGAGAGCGTGGACGACCTGTATCACGGCATTACGCCGGCGCTCGTGCCCGATTTTTACGGTCTAAAGGGCGATACGTCGGACAACATTCCCGGCGTACCGGGCATCGGCCCCAAAAAGGCGAGCGCGCTCATCGCACAGTACGGCAGCTTGGACGAGGTCATCGCGCATGCCGACGAGGTCAAGGGCAAGATGGGCGAGAACCTGCGTGCGCACATCGACGATGCGCTGCTGAGCCGCAAGGTCGCAACCATTCGCACCGATGCGCCCGTCGAGCTCGACTTTGACGAAACGTCCTTCCCGGCGTTTTCTGCCGACGAAGTGTCCGCGGCGCTGGGCACGCTTGGTATCACCGCCATGCAGAACCGTTTCTTGGCGCTGATCGGCGGCGAGGGCGGGGCTGCTGCTGCCTCCAGTGTGTTTGAGATACCTGCTATGGTTCGCGCAGCCGCCGGCGATGCCGACGCGCTTGGTGCCGTTGCGGCTGAGGTCTCCCGCGCGATTGATGCCGGCGAGTGGGTCGCCGCCGTGGTGGACGACGACAAGGAAGAGGGCGCGCTCTTTGGACTGACGCGCACGCTGTGGTTGGCGACGTCCAAGGTCCTGTTCGCGCTCGAGGAGGGCGACAGCGCCTCCACTGCCGTAGTCGATGGCTTCAACTTCGCTCACGGTGTGATCGCCGGCGTGCTTGCGCGCCTGTTTATGGAGGGCCGCGTGGCGAGCCCGGATACGAAGGCGCTGCTGCACGAGCTTTCGCCCATCGATTCTTCTGAGCCCGAGCTCATGGATCCGCTCGCTGCCGATTCCACGCGTATCTTCGATACCGTGGTCGCCGCTTACCTGCTGGATTCCGATCGCTCCGAGTTCGATGAGGCATATCTTGCCGATACGTATCTGCAGATGGCGCTGCCTGCGGTGCGCGGCGCAGAGGGTGCCGGCGAGGACGCTCCAGCGCCTGCCGCCCGTACTGCGGCTCTGACGCTGGCGCTCGTGACGCCGTTGCGCGAGTGCATGGCCCGTGAGAATGCCGCCAACGTGTTCGATGGCATCGAGATGCCGCTCGTTCCGGTGCTTGCCAAGATGGAGCGCGCGGGCATGCTCGTGGACCCCGATCGCCTGCGCAGTCTGTCCGAGGGTCTGGCGACCCAGATCACCGAGGTCGAGCGAAGCATTCGCGACCTTGCCGGTGATGAGACCTTTAATATTGGCAGTCCCATGCAGCTGTCGCATGTGCTCTTTGATGTGATGGGGCTTCCGACCAAGGGCCTCAAGAAGACTAAGCGCGGCTATTATTCGACCAACGCCAAGGTGCTGAGTGATCTTGCCCGTGACCACGAGATTGTTCGTTTGATCTTAGACTGGCGCGAGAAGTCCAAGATCAAGTCAACCTATCTGGACACGTTGGGCCCGCTGCGCCGCGGTGACGGTCGTGTGCACACCACGTACAACCAGACCATCACCGCGACGGGGCGTCTGTCTTCGAGCGACCCTAATCTGCAAAACATTCCGACGCGCTCGGAGCTGGGGCGTACCGTCAAGACGGCGTTCTCGGCGGGGGAGGGTAGCCTCTTTTTGGCGGTGGACTACTCGCAGATTGAGCTGCGCCTGCTCGCGCATCTTTCGGGCGACGAGCACTTGGTGCGCGCCTTTAACGAGGGCGAGGACTTCCATGCCGAGACGGCGGCACGCGTGTTTGGTGTGCCGGTGTCCGAGGTAACGCCCGACCTGCGCAGTCGCGCCAAGGCCGTGAACTTTGGCATCGTGTATGGTCAGCAGGCCTACGGCCTGTCGCAGTCGCTGCATATCTCGATGGCCGAGGCACGCGACATGATCGACCGCTACTACGAGGCCTACCCGGGCGTGCGCACGTTCCTCGACAACGTGGTGGCGCGCGCCAAGCAGACGGGCTACGCCGAGACCATGTACGGTCGCCGGCGTCATATTCCGGAGCTCAAGGCCAAAAACCCGCAACTCCGCGGTTTTGGCGAGCGCACGGCCATGAATCATCCCATGCAGGGCACCGCGGCCGACATCATCAAGATCGCGATGGCCCGCGTAAGCCGCCGCCTGGAAGAAGAAGGCTTTGCCGCCCACATGATCCTGCAAGTGCACGACGAACTGGACTTTGAGTGCCCCATCGACGAAGTCGAGCGCCTGACTGCCATGGTCCAAGACGTCATGGAACACGTCGTAGACCTACGCGTACCCCTAATCGCCGAAGCCAGCACCGGCATAACCTGGGCCGACGCCAAATAGGAAAGCGCCCACAGTTCCAAAGTAACCAAACCAGAAGGGGGCTCCTTGCCAACAAGGAGCCCCCTTCATTCCAAAAAATCAGCCAAGTATCTAGACACTCAAGACACCATCTAGGCGGCAAGCAAGTAAACCTAGGACCTGGCCGGGCGGCGCGGATTAGTTTTTCGTAGATTCCGCACGAGCCGGAAAGCACTTAATGTGCTTTCCGAGCGAGCCCAGGACCTGACCGAACGAAAAACTAATCCGCGCCGCCCGGCCAGGCCCGACGAGCCACGTTACCGAGCCGCCAGGATGGCGTCGATGAGCGTCAGTACGCCCCCGTCGTTGTTGCTCGGAATGCGCCACTTGGCGTGCGCGTTCATGTGCTCTTCGGCATTGTCCACGATAAAGCTGTGACCGACGCGCTCCAGCATGGGGATGTCGTTGTAGGTGTCGCCCACGGCGGCAGCATCGGCAATATCGATGCCCAGGTGCTCGCACAGGTGAGCGACGCCGGCGCCCTTGTCGACGCCCAGGTTCATAAAGTCGATCCACTCGCGCCCAGCGTTGGTGACGTAGAGTTTGTCCGAGAACTCGGGGCTATAGGTCTCGCGGAAAGCGGGCTCGGCGTCGTAGCCGGGGAAGAAGACCGAAATCTTGTTGGACTCGAAATCAATGCCCTCAAAGCTGTCGACGTAGTTGATTGTGTTGTAGTAGACGCTGATCTCGTCGTGGTATTGATGGTCGCGGGCAAGCACGTAAAACTCGTCGAAGCAGCACAGGACGGGGACAGCGCGCGGATCCTCCGAGGCGCGGCTCAAGACCTGCTGGTATAGCGCCACATCGATATTGCTCTTATAGATATAGCTGCCGCGATAGATCACGCACGCTCCGTTGTCGGGACAAAAAGCGAGGCGGCTCTTGATGCCCTCGAACATCTCCTCGAGCTTGGGAGCGGGACGTCCGCTGGCGGGGCAGAATACGATGCCGGCGTCAGCGAGCTTGTCCAGGCGTTCGTCGAGGCCTTGCGGCAGCACGCGCTCGTCGGTCAGCAGCGTCTTGTCCATGTCGACGGCGAGAATCTTAATGTTTCCGATATTGGAGTCCGATTCGTAAGTTTGCATAAAAGCGAGCCTTTCGTTTCGAGATTGTTTCAGACGTTATAACCATCAACTCGTAGCCGGCCGTATTTTCGCAGGAACGGAGCGTATTTGCACCACGCTTCACAAACTAATGAAAAAACTTTTCAGAAAGTTGAATTTGTCGCTTGTGCAGCAGGCACTTTAGCGTAATATAGCGACCATCGAAAACGGAGACGGAAAAACAACCGCTTACCGAGGAAAAGGTACCGTTTACGATATTAGAATTGCGCCCGGCGATAGGTGAAAGGAGAGGCAGATGCAGTTCGTAAGGATCATCACTACTGCAGACAATGCCATCCGACGCCAGCGCGCAATTTCCCGACGACGATAACAATCGTCTCTGTCCGCATGGGGCGCAATGCCTCAACAGAGTCATTTGAGGTCGTTGGGTTTTAGCACGACATTGCTGCATGTTTCTAGGGCATGTATGTGCTGATTTTTGCTATTTAACCTGATATTGCACGGTATATGACCTTGAAATGACTTGCAACTGACCGATGTTCTAACTAGCTACCAAGGACGAAAGGAAACAGCCATGAGCAAGGAAAAAGTCGTTCTCGCATATTCCGGTGGTCTTGATACATCCGTATGTGTCAAGTGGCTCCAGGACGAGAAGAATCTCGATGTCGTTTGTGTCTGCGGCAACGTGGGCCAGGAAGAGACCGGACTGGATGCCAAGAAGCAGAAGGCGCTCGACCTGGGCGTTCTCGATTGCCAGGTGCTCGACCTGCGCGACGAGTTCTCCGATGAATTCCTGACCAAAGCCATCGCAGCAAACTCCATGTATGAGAACAAGTATCCGCTGCTCTCCGCCCTGTCTCGCCCGCTGCTTGCCAAGAAGCTTGTTGAGGTCGCCCACGAGTTTGGCGCGACCTACGTCGCCCACGGCTGCACCGGCAAGGGTAACGACCAGGTCCGTTTTGAGGCCGCCGTCAAGGCCCTCGACCCCGAGCTCAAGGTTATCGCCCCGGTTCGCGAGTGGGACCTGAAGTGCCGTCCCGACGAGGTCGCCTATGCCCACGCCCACAACGTGCCGGTTCCCGAGGGTGCCAACGACAACCCCTACTCCATCGACGACAACCTGTGGGGTCGTGCCATTGAGTGCGGCCACCTGGAGGATCCCTGGAACGAGCCGCTCGACGACGCCTGGGTTATGTTTTTTTTTTTTTATGATACGGCGTACACCGAGATCTACACCGAGATTGAGTTTGAGGCCGGCAAGCCCGTCGCCGTCGACGGCAAGAAGATGAAGCTCTCCGAGATCGTCATCGCCCTCAACAAGATTTCGGGCGATAACGGCTTTGGCCGTCTCGATCTGGTCGAGGATCGTCTGGTGGGCCTTAAGAGCCGCGAGTGCTACGAGGTTCCCGGCGCCCTGACGCTCATCACCGCCCACAAGGCGCTCGAGGACATCTGCGTCGAGGGCGACCTGCTCAAGACCAAGATCAAGCTCGAGCAGGATTGGGCCACCGCCGTGTACAACGGCCAGTGGTACAGCCCGCTCAAAAACGCGCTCGATGCCTTTATGGCCGATACCCAGAAGTTCGTGACCGGCACCGTCCGTCTGAAGTTCTTTAAGGGCAACTGCCATGTCGTCGGCCGCAAGAGCCCCTTCAGCCTCTACGACTACGGTCTGGCTACCTACGACCGCGACACCACGTTTGACGAGAAGGCCAGTGCCGGCTTTATCGAGATCGATACGCTGTCGCTCAAGACGTGGGCAAAGGTCCAGGGCCCCAGCTCTGCTGCCGCCCAGGCCTAGCGCTTCCTTCCCTTGGTATCCGCGCGGCCCATCCGCGTGATACATAACGGGCGCACGGGGTCCCTACCTTTCGTTATGCTTGCTGACACTTCTTAACATCGGTGGCCCCTACGTTCCGCCCGCATATATGATGCCGCGTCTGCGGCTGAGTCCGAGCCCCGCCGGGGTTGTCCGGCGGGGCTCCTTCTATCAATTTGGCGGCTCTGCGCCTATATATGAGGAGTATCCATTATGTTCAATGCTATCGCGCATGCTTTACTTGCCCTCGCGCCCGAGTTCGATGCTGCAAGGGTCGAGGACGTCCCTATGAGCCTGAAGGCCTGGATCGATGGTTCGCAGGGCAACATCCGGAGGGAGACGTTGGGCGCCAAGTGCATGGCGCGTCACTTCTTTGCAAATTAGCTACATGGCACCGCACACGGTGGGGAATGTGTAAAACTAGCGGTTGAAAAATCGCTTTAGCGATATGGCGCATTGCTTTGGGCGCTTGTTTTGGTATTTGGAGAAAGGGGACGGTTCCATGGCTCTTTGGGGCGGTCGTTTTGAGGCAGGCGTGGCCGAGGTCACGCAGGAGTTTGGCGCGTCGCTGCCGGTCGACAAACATCTCTATAAGCAGGATATCGCCGGCTCTAAGGCGCATGCCAAAATGCTGGCGGCCCAGGGCATCATCAGTGCCGAGGACGAGCAGGCGATTGCCAAGGGCCTGACCGGAATCGAACAGGATATCGATGCCGGCAACTTTACCTTCGACATCAACGACGAAGACATTCATATGTCCATCGAGAGCGAGCTGACGCGTCGCATCGGCGAGGCCGGTAAGCGCTTGCATACCGGACGTTCGCGCAACGACCAGGTGGCGACCGACACACGCCTGGGCGTCAAGGCGCTGGCCAAGGAGCTCATGGAGACCAATCTTGAACTGCGTCATGTGCTGGTGGATGCGGCTAAAAAGTACGACAAGGTGATTCTGCCGGGTTACACGCACATGCAGCATGCTCAGCCCGTGCTGCTGTCGCACCATCTGCTGGCGTATTCCTGGATGTTCGTGCGCGACTTTACACGCCTGAAGGTCGCCTTTGATGCTGCCGACAACTGCCCGCTGGGCGCTGCCGCGCTTGCCGGTACGAGCTATCCGCTCGATCGTCAGATGACGGCCGCCGAACTTGGCTTTGCGGGCGTGATCCCCAACTCGCTCGATGCGGTTTCCGACCGTGATTTCCTCCTCGACCTGCATTACGCCGGCTCCGTCATGGCGATGCACTTGTCGCGTCTTTCCGAGGAGATCGTGCTGTGGTCGAGCTCCGAATTTGGCTTTATCACGCTTTCCGACTCCTACTCCACCGGCTCGTCCATCATGCCGCAGAAGAAGAACCCCGATTTTGCCGAGCTTATCCGCGGCAAGAGCGGCCGAGTCTATGGCAACCTGGTGCAGCTGCTCGTGACCATGAAGGGCCTGCCGCTTGCTTATAACAAGGACTTGCAGGAGGACAAGGAGGGCGCCCTCGATACCGCCCATACGCTCATGCAGTGCCTGTCGGTTATGGCCGGTATGATTTCGACCTGGACCGTCAACGAGGATGCCATGGCGCGCGAGTGCGGTGTGGGGCACCTTGCCGCCACCGATGTTGCCGATTACCTGGCCAAGCGTGGCCTGCCGTTCCGCGAGGCACATGCCGTGGTGGGCCATTTGGTCCTGATGTGTGAGAAGCGCGGCTGCAACCTTGAGGACCTGCCGTTTGAGGTGTTCCAGGAGGCGAGTCCGCTCTTTGAGCACGACATTACCGAGGCGCTCGACATCCCGTCGATTGTCGCCGCGCGCACGACCGAGGGCGGCACCGCCCCTGCCGCCGTTGCCGTGCAGCTGCAGCGTGCCGAGGCACAGCTTGAGGCCGACAAAGGCGTGTTTGGATCGCTGACCAAGGTCGTCGAAATGGGCCACGGGGTAAAGTAGGGGTTTGGCTGAAGCTGTTTTGGCCATTATTTATTGATAAATCGTTGTTGCTTTACGGACGTCTGCTGATGTGGGCGTCCGTATTTTGTTGCTATGGGGGAGGGGCTTGTCGAGAACTTCTGTAGGACCTTTGGGCAGGTTGTGAAGGGGGCACGTTCACGGGCGGCAACCGACCGTCCGCTCGGTTCGATGCGGTTGATGTGCGGTCGGATGGTACTCTAATCGGGCCTCGAAACAGAAGTGACACAAATGGAACGTTTTAATAAATTGTAACGTTTCAAAAAACAGCTTTTTGTTTAACTGCAGCTAAAACTCTGTTACGATGCAGTCCGGGCGGGTGCCGGAATGGGACTTGGGCACGCGCGAACCTACTTGAAAGGCTACCTTATGGCTATCGAGAAGACCTTCATCATGATTAAGCCCGACGCTGTGCGCGATCGTAAGATCGGCGAGATCGTCGCTCGCATTGAGCGTAGCGGCCTTGTCATCGAGCGCATGGAGATGACCACGCTCGAGCGCGCTACCGTCGAGGAGCACTACGCCCATCTGGCCGACAAGCCCTTCTTTGGTGGTCTCTGTGACTTTATGACGAGCGGCCCGGTCGTTAAGATGGTCGTTTCCGGTCTCTCCGCTGTCTCCAAGATGCGCACCCTTATGGGTGCTACCAACCCGCTTGATGCTGCTCCCGGCACCATTCGCGGCGACTTCGCTGTCGATGTCAACGCTAACGTAATCCACGGCTCCGACTGCTTGGAGAACGCCGAGATCGAGATCAAGCGCTTCTTTGGCTAAACCAGCTTTGACTCCTTAAAGCTGTTAGCGTGTGGCTTTGGCGCCGCGGAATTCCATCCGCGGCGCCCTTTTTATTCCAGTAGATTTTTGGTAACCGCTTAGAAATCTACTAAAGAGCCCCCGCCCGGATGTTTCTTCCGGGCGGGGGCTGGCGTTAGCGTATGGCTTTGTAGGTCTTTAGGCCTCGTCGACGACCTTGAGGCCGCGCGTGTGGTCGATCTCGTTGAGGAGGTTAACGCGACGCTCATGACGACCGCCCTCAAACTCGGCGTCGAGCCACTCGTCGACAATCATCTTGGCGAGCTCGGAGCCCACGACGCGGGCGCCAAAGGCGAGCACGTTGGTATTGTTGTGCATGCGGGAGAGCTTGGCGCTGAAGGGCTCGGAGCACACGACGGCGCGAACACCTTCGACCTTGTTGGCGGCCAGGCTGATGCCGACGCCGGTACCGCAGATCAGGATACCCAGGTCGACGTCACCGTTGGCAACGGCCTTACCCACCTTGTAGCCGGCGATGGGGTAATCAAAGCTCTCGGAGGTGTCGGTTCCAAAGTTCACGACCTCGCAGCCGCGCTCCTTCAGGTGCTCGGAAATGATGTTCTTGAGCTCGACGGCGGCATGGTCGTTGCCGATACCAATCTTCATGAGTGGTTCCTCTCTGGTCCGTGCGGCGGAATTGCTAAAGGTTTTACCGCGTTCGACTGCATGATAGCGCGACTTTTGTGTAAACGCTCGGGCGTTTTTTGGTCAAACGCTTTAGCATGCAACAAGACCGGCTTTTCATGAATGAATGCCGTCAGATTGCGCTTAAGCGCCGTCCGTCGGAACCATGGTTGCGGTTTCTGATGCATTGTTATCAAATAAAAGAGTTAACTCTTTTTGAGAGCCCAGTCCGTTATACAAGTAGGAGATACCTATGCCTGCCGATTCCCTTCGTGATACTGCGTTTTGCGATGTTTTGAACCGCGAGCTTGTCTGTGCGCTCGGCTGCACCGAGCCTATTGCCGTTGCCTATGCAGCGGCGCTGGCGAGCCAGACGCTCGGTTGCGAACCCGATCATATGGATGTCGCCTGCTCGGGCAACATCATCAAGAACGTTAAGAGCGTGACCGTGCCCAATTCGGGCGGTATGCACGGTATTGAGGCGGCGGCCGTGCTGGGTGCCGTGGGCGGCGACGCCAAGAGCGCGCTTGAGGTGCTCGAGAGCGTTGACGATAAAGACCGTGCTCGTGTGGCCGAGCTCCTCGCCGATGCCGGCTACTGCGATGTGTCGCTTGTCGAGGGTGTGCCCAACCTCTACATCAAGGTGACTGCCACAGCCGGGGGCCATACCGCAGTCGTCGAGATTACCGACCACCACACCAATGTCACGTGCCATACGCTCGACGGTATTCCGGTATGCGGCAAGTCGGCGGGGGAGTGTGCCGCCTGCGCCGAGCGCGTTATGGCCGAGCGTGCGGCAGATAGCGCTGACACGCCCATGTCGATTGAGTCCATCATCGACTTTATTGAGGACGGCGACATCGATGGTGCCCGCGCTGCCGTTGAGCGTCAGATTGAGCTGAACGGCGCGATCAGCGCCGAGGGCCTGGCGCACGCTTGGGGTGCCGAGGTTGGCCGCACGCTGCTGGGTGCTCGTGCCGATGACGTCGCCTGCCGTGCCCGCGCCCGTGCGGCCGCCGGGTCCGACGCCCGCATGAACGGCTGTGCGCTGCCGGTCGCCATTGTGTGCGGCTCGGGCAACCAGGGCATTACCTGCGCACTGCCCGTTATGGAGTATGCCGAGTACCTGCGCTGCGACCACGATCGCCTGGTGCGCGCCGTGATGCTGTCCGATCTTATCGCTGTGCATATCAAGAGCTATATTGGTGCGCTCTCGGCGTTTTGCGGTGCTATTTGCGCCGCGTGTGGCGCCGGCGCTGCGATTACCTGGCTGTGTGGTGGCACGCGCGAGCAGATTGGCGCGACGGTTTCGAACACACTCGGTAACGTGGGCGGCATCGTGTGCGATGGCGCCAAGGCAAGCTGTGCCGCCAAGATTTCCGCTGCCGTTGATGCGGCGATTCTAGGTCACGATATGGCCATGCAGGGTCGTGGCTTCCGCGCCGGCGAGGGCCTGATCCAGGATACCGTCGAGCAGACAATCGCCAGCATGGGCTACGTGGGCCGTGTGGGTATGAAAGATACTGATGTCGAGATCCTCAACATCATGATCGGCAAGACTCGAGTCTGTTAGTTATTGGTTCCGCCGTTCTACCGAACGGCGGACCGGCCGACGCTGCAAGCCCGCCAGAGCGGCAATCTGCCTTTCAACTTCGGCGGCATGACCAGAAGGTCAATGCCGCCTTGTTTCAAGGCACCTTGCTCGCTCTGGCGGGCTTTCGCTGTCGTTGCCATAACATCGGCGTTGTCTTTGTAATGTGACAAGGGACGGTCTATTTGTCACATTTTTCTCAACCTGCGGCGCTATTTTGTTTGGTGGGAGGGGTCCTATGACAGTTCGTCGGCTACTTGGTGTTCGTAGAAGGCTTCTACTACGGCGTTGAAATCGCGGGCGAAGTCTTCCATGGTTCCGTGCCAGGTGGCTCGGCCGGGTTTTCCCTGGCCAACATAGCCAGTTTGAATGCCGCAGGCGGGGCTAGGGAAGTCGCGCTTGGGATCGTTGCCCACCATAAGGACCTCGTGTGGGTCGAGTCCCATCACCTGAAGCTGCTCGAGATAGTAGGTGGCATCGGGCTTGCAGCGGGTGGTGTTTCCCATGTGCGTGACGAGCTCAAAGGGGGCGTCGGCCAGGTCGCCCCAACCCATGCGGCACTCGATGGCCCCCTGGGGAAAGCTGGGGTTGGTAAAGAGCGCGCAGCGCAGCCCTGCGTCCTGTACGGCCTGGAGCGCGGCGTGTGCGCCCGGCATGGCGTGGGCGTTAATGATATCGTCGTTCTTGTACGGAAGAACTTCGCGGTCATAGTAGGTAAACGCCTCGTAGATGAGGGGATCGGAGAGGCAGATCCCGCATCGGCGCTCGACCTCTTCTTGGTAAAACTCAAGATTGGTGCGGTTGTCCGTGCCGCTGCGGCGATTGGCGTTGAGGTCGACCAGGATGGTGCCGAGGCGTGCCATCGTGCCACCGTGGCTGCGGCGACCGATATCCGCGAGCATCGACGAGACATCCTTAAAATAGCGAAGGATGAACGCGTTGAGGTTGATGCTGAGAAGCGTTTCGTCCATATCGAAAACGACTGCTTTGAGCACGCGGGCACCTTTCTCGATAAATCGTTCCAGAATCGTTGGCTCCGGATACTTTACCCCAAAGCCAAATGCCTGGCTGGTTATCGTCAAGTTGTGGAGACGTGTGTTCATAAGATTACGAAAAAGTCTCCACACGAGTAAAAAATCGCAGTTCACGCTTGAAATCGAACTCATTTCCCCGTAACCTATACGAACGTGATTGCATAAGCGTCACATTAGTATCTGTCGGCTCCCGAGTGTTCCTAAACGTTGTGTGCTTGTCGCACCCTTCTGTAGGTCCTAGCAATCGGGGCCCCGTAGTTCGAAAGGGGTCCACCTTTGAGTGAGATTCAGAACTCGTCCATTTTCTCTCTTGACGATGTCAATGAGGAGGAGATGAACAACCTCATCGACGGTACGATTACCGACTTTGATGAGGGCGATCTCGTTAACGGCACTGTCGTTAAGATCGAGCATGACGAGGTGCTCGTTGACATCGGATTCAAGTCCGAGGGCGTTATCCCGGTCCGCGAGCTGTCCATCCGCAAGGACGCTAACCCTGCAGACATCGTTGCACTCGGTGATCCCATCGAGGCTCTGGTTCTCCAGAAGGAGGACAAGGACGGTCGTCTGGTCCTGTCCAAGAAGCGTGCCGAGTACGAGCGTGCTTGGAACCGCATCGAGGAGAAGTTCAACTCCGGCGAGAACGTCGAGGGCGAGGTTATCGAGGTTGTCAAGGGCGGCCTGATCCTCGACATCGGCCTGCGTGGCTTCCTGCCCGCTTCCCTCGTCGACCTCCGTCGTGTCAAGGACCTCACCTCCTACATGGGCACCCGCATCGAGGCTCGCGTCATCGAGATGGACCGCAACCGCAACAACGTCGTCCTCTCCCGTCGCGTCGTGCTCGAGGAGTCCCGTAAGGCCGAGCGCTCCGAGATTCTGTCCAAGCTCAAGTCTGGCATGCGTCTCCAGGGCACCGTTTCCTCCATCGTCGACTTCGGCGCCTTCGTCGACCTCGGCGGTATCGACGGCCTCATCCACATCTCCGAGCTCTCCTGGAACCACGTCAACCATCCTTCTGAGGTTGTCAAGGTCGGCCAGGAGGTCGAGGTCGAGGTTCTCGACGTCGATCTCAACCGCGAGCGCATCTCCCTGGGTCTCAAGCAGACCACCGAGGATCCGTGGCGTGCACTGGTCAAGAAGTACCCCGTCGGCGCTATCGTCGAGGGCACTGTGACCAAGCTTGTCCCGTTCGGCGCTTTCGTCGACCTGGGCGAGGGCATCGAGGGCCTGGTGCACATCTCCGAGATGGCCAACAAGCACGTCGATCAGCCTTCTCAGGTCACCCATGTGGGCGACAAGGTTCAGGTCAAGGTCATGGAGATCGACCTCGACCGTCGTCGTATCTCCCTGTCCATGAAGTCCGCTGCTGAGACTCTGGGCGTCGAGATCGAGGTTACCCCGCTTCCTTCCGAGAAGAAGGACGAGGAGACCGACGCCGAGTAAATCGGTTTGACGATCACTTGTTTTAAGGGATCCGTCCGTAATGGACGGGTCCCTTTTTGCATTTGGTGCCGAGATACGCGATGCTGCCCATGCTGTACACAGGCTATTTGGTTGTCGGTGCATGAAAAAATGCCGACATCCCGCCTCGGGGAGGAGGCGGGAACGCACCGAGTAGACGGAGGGGTGCGGAGCGCGGTCGCGTCTCGACTGACGACGTTGCCCATCGACAACCCTATTGTACTGCATGGCGTGGTTCTTGGTTTATCGTGTCGAACGCTTGTGTTGTGCCATTGCCTGTGGTGACGGTGTGCTACACTCTTGCACTGCTGAGTGGGCCAGACGGTCGCGCGATGTGCTGCTTGCAGTACGCGTGAGGAAAGTCCGGGCTCCAGAGGGCGGGATGCCGGCTAACGGCCGGGCGGAGTGATCCGACGGAAAGCGCCGCAGAAAAGAAGACTCCCACCTGCGCCGCAAGGCGTAAAGGGAAAAGCTGAAACGGTGGTGTAAGAGACCACCAGCGTCGTGGCAACACGGCGGCTTGGCAAGCCCCATCCGGAGCAAGCGCGAGTAGGAACGCTATGGGCCGGCCCGGTCCGCGTTTGGGTAGCGTGCGTGGAGCTGCATGGTAACGTGCAGACAAGATAAATGACCGTTCACGACAGAACCCGGCTTATAGGCCCACTTGGCAACTATGTTGACGCTGCGAACCCGTCAGCGCGGCAATCTGCCTTTCAAGCCTTCGGGCATGACCATAAGGTCAATGCCCTCGTCTTTCAAGGCACCTTGCTCGCGCTGACGGGTTTTCGCTGTTGGTGACGGTATCATTGGCGTTTCCGTTCTTGTTGGCGAGGGCAACAGTGCTGTCTTTGCCGTATTATTGAGGCTGTTTGTTGCTGCGCTTTATTCTGTTGAGGGACTTTGTTGGACAGCTATTTTACTCTGCAATCGAATATTGAGGCTTCGGGCGAGTTTGTGGACCGCAAGAGCCGGTTTATTGCCCAGCTGGTCCATATTGAGTCCGAGGATGAGGCGAATGCCTTTATCGAGATGGTTCGCAAGCGTCATTACGACGCTCGACACAATGTTCCCGCGTGGATTTTGGTCGATGGGCGCGAGCGCCAGAGCGATGATGGTGAGCCGAGCCGCACGAGCGGCATGCCGACGCTCGAGGTGCTGCGCGGTGCGGGGCTCAAAAATGTTTGCTGCGTGGTGACGCGCTATTTTGGTGGCACGCTGTTGGGGCCTGGTGGCTTGGTACGCGCCTATACCGCGGCGACGCAGGCGGCGGTGGCCGCGGCTCAGGAGGCAGGGCAGATCGTTGAGATGACAAGCGTCGTGCCGGTTGACGTGCATGTGGCCTATCCGCAGTATGAGCAGGTGCTTCGTTTGGCGCAGGATTCGGGTGCCAAGGTTTCGGATACCGATTTCGCGGATGCCGTGACACTTCATTTTGTGTTTAAGGCAGGGGAGCAGGAGTCGTTTTGCGTTAAGATGCGCGAGCTTATGGCGGGGCGCGAGGAGATCGAGGTCGGCGCTCCCGAGTTTGCCGAGTTCTAACGACGACGGCCGGCGTTCTTTTGGATGGATCCCAAACGCGCCGGCCGTCGTTTTATGTTGCTGCCGTTTACTCGGCGAGCTGCTTTAGCACATCGCAGGCGATCTCGACGGCATCGTCGATGCAGCCGGGGCAGCTGCGGAGCGGACCCTGGTCCGATCCGACGCCTTTGAGCGTGCCGCAGACGGTCGTGGTGTTCTTCTCGCCAAAGCGCTTGGCAATCTCGCGCGACAGCTTGTAGGTCTGGCCCTTGGTCTTGGGGTTCTCCATACCGTCGCTCATCACAAAGCCCATGATGGCCACGGCGCCCGAGATGGCGCCGCAGGTCTCGGTCATGCCGCCCATGCCGGCGCCAAAGCCCTCGGTGAGGGTAAAGGCGATCTGGGGGTCGAGCCCCACAGCGGGCGCGAGCGTGCAAGCGACAGCTTGGGCGCAGTTAAAGCCGCGGGCGTGGTACTCGGCAGCCTGAGCCTGGCAGGCGGCAGTGTTGAGCTGGGTGGTATCGATCTGCTTCATCGTTGTCTCCTTGTTCATGGTGTACCCGCCTATGGTACCCTTGCCGGCGCATTCGCTTATCGAGACCGCAGTGCATATCTCATTGTTTTTCGCCATCGAACACTTTCTTAAGATTTAGGACAAATAAACCTGATTAATTTGTCCCATAACCTATCGGCGGGATGGGTTGAGAGGGGTGCGGGGTAGCGGTATCGTGAACCGAATAAAACAAAACCCAAGTAAGGGAGTTGGATATGAGCGAGCAGACCATCGGTACTACATGTGTTCAGGGCGGCTATCACCCGGGAGATGCCGAGCCGCGCCAGGTGCCCATCTACCAGTCCACCACGTGGAAGTACGACACGTCGGAGCACATGGGCAAGCTGTTTGACCTAGAGGAGTCGGGCTATTTCTACAGCCGTCTGCAGAACCCCACGTGCGATTTGGTTGCCGCCAAGATCTGCGAGATGGAGGGCGGCACCGCTGCGATGCTCACGAGCTCGGGCATGGCGGCGAATTTCCTTGCGATCTTTAACGTGGCCGGTGCCGGCGATCACGTGGTCGCGAGCTCTGCCATCTACGGCGGTACCTACAACCTGCTGGCTCACACTATGGGCCGCATGGGCCTGACCTGCACGTTCGTCGCACCCGACTGCACCGATGAGGAGCTGGAGGCCGCTTTCCAGCCCAACACCAAGCTCGTCTTTGGCGAGACCATCGCCAACCCCGCGCTTGCCGTGCTCGATATTGAGCGCTTTGCCAAGGCCGCGCACGACCACGGCGTGCCGCTGATGGTCGACAACACCTTCCCGACGCCCGTGATGTGCCGTCCCTTTGAGTGGGGCGCCGACATCGTCACGCATTCCACCACCAAGTACATGGATGGTCACGCGGCCTACCTGGGCGGCGTCATCGTCGATCACGGTCAGTTTGACTGGATGGCCCATGCGGACAAGTTCCCGGGTCTCACCACGCCCGACGAGAGCTACCACGGCGTGACCTATGCCGAGAAGTTCGGCCGCGAGGGCGCCTTTATTACCAAGGCTACCGCGCAGCTCATGCGCGACCTCGGCCCCATGCAGAACCCGCAGGCGGCGTTCTTCCTGAACAGCTCGCTCGAGAGCCTGCACGTGCGTATGCCGCGCCATTGCGAGAACGGTCTGGCGGTCGCCAAGTTCCTGCAGGGCCACCCCAAAGTGCGCTTCGTGAGCTATCCGGGCCTGGAGGGCGACAAGTACTACGACATGGCTCAGAAGTACATGCCCAACGGTACCTGCGGCGTCGTGAGCTTTGGCTTTACCGGTGGTCGTGCGGCGGCCGAGACCTTTATGAAGAGTCTTAAGCTCGCCCAGATTGCCACGCACGTGGCCGATGCCCGCACCTGCTGCCTGCACCCGGCAAACGCCACCCATCGCCAGATGAACGACGAGGAGCTCATCGCCTGCGGCATCTCCGCCGACATGGTGCGCCTGTCGTGCGGCCTTGAGGACACGGCCGATCTGATTGCCGACCTTGAGCAGGCGCTCGAGCAGTGCTAGGCTAGCGTGCGTGCGAGGCGTGGAACGGCTTTTCGGCTGACGACGTCCTCATAGTTCCGATTCCGTAGGCGGGACCCCGATCGTGTCCGTTTGTAGGCGATTGGGGTCCCGTTTTTGCGTTGCACGATAGAAAGGATATACATGGAGAAAACTGCCGAGCAGCTGCGCCGCGAACACATTGCCCTAGAGGGCGACACCCACGGTAAGAATAAATGGGCGATTCTGTTCACCGTGCTCGTCATGACTTTTATGGCGTGTCTGGATGCGAGCATCGTGACGGTGGCGCTGCCCGTGATGCAAAAGGAGCTGGGGGTGGGTCTCGACCGCATTCAGCTCGTGAGCTCGGTGTATCTGCTCGCGACGTGCGTCGCCATGCTGCCGTTTGGCCGCTTGGGCGATGTGCGCGGCAAGGTGAATGTGTTCCAGCTTGGTGTAATCGTCTTTACGGGTGGCTCGTTGCTTTGCGGGCTTTCGGCTTCGCTCGAGGTGCTTATCTTGGCGCGTTTCGTGCAGGGCATTGGCTGTGCCGCCGCGATGGCCAACAATATGGGCATCATCACCGAGTCGTTTCCGGCGCGTGAGCGCGGCCGTGCCATGGGCATTCTGGCGACCTTTGTGGCTCTTGGCATGATGTGCGGCCCCGTGCTCGGCGGCGTGCTGGTGGCGAGCTTTCCCTGGGAGAGCATCTTCCTTATCAATCTGCCCATTGGCGTAATCTCGTTTATCGTGGGACTCTATACGCTACCGCATGTGAAGCCGGAGGCTGGCGAACGCCCTATGCCGTTGACAGAGGCGGCGCGTCGCTGCTTTGCGAGCTCGGCTTTCACGATTAACCTGGCTTGCATGCTTATCGTGTTCGTGGGTATCGGTGCCTCCGAGTTTGTGCTGCCGTTCTACTTTCAGGATGCCCACGGCTTTAGCTCCGATATCTCCGGCCTGTTGTTTTTGGCGATGCCGGTCGTGAATGCCTTTGTGGGCCCGCTTTCGGGCTCGGTGTCCGACCGTGTTGGTTGTGAAGCGCCCACGGCCGTTGGCCTGGGCGTGTACGTGTGCGGTCTCTTTGCGGTGAGCACGCTTGACGAGCACTCTTCCATCTTGATGATTGTGTGCTGCGTCGCGTTTATGTCGTGCGGCACGTCGATCTTCCAGAGTCCCAATAATTCGCTGTATATGGGTTCGGCTCCGCGTGAGGCGCTTGGCTTTGCGGGCAGCTTGAGCAGCTTGGCGCGCTATGCGGGCATAGCGCTGGGTATTACGGCGGCGTCGCGCATCCTGTATGGACAGACGAGCGCGGCGATGGGCAAGACGGTCACGAGCTATGTGGCGGGTCGTCCGGACGTGTTCCTCTTTGGCTTCCGTTTGGTATTCTACGTGCTGATGGCCGTTGCTACCGTGGGCTTTGCGCTCACATTGGTGCGTTTGGCGAGGATGCGCGCCCGCCATTAGCTTGTGGTGGCAGGTTTGCCACGAATCGGGCCTATCTACTGGTCTTGCAGCTTTATGGTGCGATGTGGCTTGTGGGGCGGGCGGGGGTCGGTCCGTGGTAGACTATCGAACAACGTTTATTAATCGCGCGGTATCGTTGCCGCGAGAAGGGGTTGCGCCATGCAGGAGCTTGAGGATCGTATTCGCCATGACGGCATCGTAAAGGCCGGTAACGTCCTTAAGGTTGATGCCTTCCTCAACCACCAGTGCGACGTTGAGCTGTTCGACCACATGGGTGCCGAGTGGGCCCGTCTGTTCGAGGGTGTCGAGATCAACAAGATCCTGACGATCGAGGCTTCGGGTATTGGCATGGCTTGCATCGCGGCTCAGCATTTTGGCGGCGTGCCGGTGGTCTTTGCCAAGAAGGCGCAGTCCATCAACCTCGACGGCGAGCAGTATGCCACGACCATCTACTCCTTTACCAAGCAAAAGGAGTACCCGGTCATCGTTGGCAAGCGCTTCCTGTCCGAGGGCGACAAGGTCCTGATCATCGACGACTTTTTGGCCAACGGCTGTGCGCTCGAGGGCCTTATTAAGATCTGCGAGGCTGCGGGTGCCGAGGTTGCCGGCATTGGCATCGCCGTGGAGAAGGGCTTCCAGGGCGGTGGCGATAAGCTCCGCGAGCGCGGCTTCCGCGTTGAGAGCCTGGCCCGTATCGCCGATATGGACTGCGAGAACGGCGAAATCACGTTCGCCTAGGCGCGCAACACAAGCGATTGGTATGCGATGTGACAAAGGGACTGTCCCTTTGTCACATTTTTTGTATGAGGGGAGGTGTTGATATGGACGAGAACAAGATGGGATGGCGCGAGTATGCGCGCTATGCCGAGATGTCGGTCGAGGAGTTGGCGCGCGATTGCGAGGTGCAGGTGTTTCGCGCGACAGGTCCGGGCGGGCAGGGCGTGAACACGACGGATTCAGCGGTGCGCATGAAGCATGGGCCCACGGGGATTACCGTGACGGCGCGCGAGAGCCGCAGTCAGTTTCAGAATCGCGCGAGCTGTTTGCGTAAGCTGAGAGCAGAGCTTGAGCGTCGCGGGCGTCCGCCGCGCCGACGTGTAAAGACCAAGGTGCCACAGCGATCGCGCCAGCGCAGGCTCAACGACAAGCACTTCAACGCGATTAAAAAGGCCAACCGTCGCAAGCCGGGCGGTGAGGAATGATCTCCTCAATACGTTGCGGTGAAATAGGGACTGTTTTGCGGCTTTAGCTGCATAAACAGTCCCTATTTCACCGCAACTTAGGTGGGGTTAGCGGGTGGGGTGCCAGACGTGGAGGGCGCCGGCGAGGATGTCGACCTCGATGCGCGAGGCGACAACGGGCTCGCCGTCGGCCTGGATGGGGTAGTCGGGCTCCTCAAGGGTGAGCTCGGCATGGCGACAGCGGCACATGCGAACCGGTGGCAGCTTGGTATGGTGGCCATCTTTGGCCGAAAGGAACATGGGAAGCGCGACCGCGCGCGGAACGGGGCCGCAGGCGTAGCAGACGTCGAGTATGCCGTCGCACGGGTCGGCGTCGGGGCAGATGCGATAGCCCGAACCATAGGTGGGGCCCAGCTGAATCGCCATGATAATCGCCCGCACGCGCTCGGCGGGCGCACCGTCAAAGCTCACCGTCATGGGATAGTTGCGGTAGCGCAGGCCAAACTGCTCAAGGCCCGAGAGGGTGTAGAGCGGAGCGCCGGCGAGGCCCGTCTTTTTGCGCAGCTCGGTGGTGCCAAGGCCGATGGCGGCATCGATGCCGACCGAAAGCGTCTGGTCGTAGTACTCAACGGTAGCCTCGCCGCTGCCGCTCGCAGGGCTCCACGAGCGAATGCGCCCGATGTCCTGACGCTGCAGCTCGCAGGTGAGCAGCGCGCCAAAATCCTTACCGGAGAAATCGTCGATGCCGAGCGTTTGGGCAAAATCGTTGCCAGAGCCCACGGGTAGGATGGCAAGAGCGGGGCGGGCGTCCTCCTCTTGCGCCATAAGTCCGTTGACGACCTCGTGGATCACGCCGTCGCCGCCAAGAGCGATAACGGTGCGATAGCCCTCGACCTGTGCGGCCAGCTCCTTGGCGTGTCCCATGCGCTCGGTCAGCACCAGGTCAAACTGGGATGCGCGCGCGGTCATATCCAAAAAACGTTGCAGGCGCTCGGCAACTTCGTGCGCCGCACCCGACTGGGCGGCTGGGTTGGCGATGATGAGCGTGCGGCCAAAATCAGTTGCGTGCATGGGGCGACTCCCGGCGTATGACGTGACGGTGCGGTCGCGCTCAGGTCGAATTGCCCCCGATTGTGGCTGCACGTCGAATACTTACGTCTACTCTATCAGGTCGTTGTGGCGCTCGATAGCATCCGCTACCGTACCGCCCTCATCTACAATAAGCGAACGGCGCTTGGGCGAGATGATGCGCTGGGCGGGGTACACGCCGCGGTGTCCGGCGGTTAGGTAGCTGATAAAGGCCACGATGACAAAGAACCCGGCTGCCGTGCCGTGGAACAGGTCGATGGCCATCATACAGGTGGTGATGGGCACGTTGAGGCCGGCGCAGAACACGCCGAGCATGCCCAGCGCTGCCAGAAAGCTGGGGTCGATTCCGACGAGGCAACCGATCCAGCCGCCGAGCGCCGCACCGATACCAAACAGGGGCGTGACCTCGCCGCCTTGGAAGCCGGCGCCCAGGGTGAGCGCTGTGACGACCAACTTGATGGCTGCGTCCGCCAGGGTGGTGTTGCCGGCAAATCCGGCGCCGGAAAGCCACGTGGAAAGGCCGGCGTAGTTCCAAGCGTCGAGAAGGGCATAGGCGGCCAAAACCACGAGTGCACCTATGAGTGCGCGAATAAGATAATTGGTGATAAAGCGACCGTACAGGCTCTTGACGGTTCGAACTGACCAGGCAAAGAGGCGTGCCGTCAGACCGAAGATAATGGCACTGATAACAACGATGACAACCGTCCGTGGTGTCATGTTGGGAACGCTGGCGATAACATTCGCCTCGTACTCGGTACCTAGGGCGAGTGATGTAAAGTAGCCGGTAAACGAGGCGACCAGGCAGTAGATGCCCGCGGTGTAGTCGATCTTGCCGATAAAGCACATCTCCATGCCAAAGAAAGCCCCGGCAAGGGGCGAGCCGAATACGGCGCCAAAGGCCGACGAGATGCCGGCGAGCATGAGGTCGTGGTGGTCATGCTTTTTGAGGTGGGCGAGGCTCGAGATGTTGCTGGCGATGGTGCCGCCAATCTGCACCGCGGCTCCCTCGCGACCGGCCGATCCGCCCGTTAGGTGCGTGAGCGTGGAGCAGACGAAGGTGAGGACGGCCATGCGCATATGGATGAGGCGTGTGCCCAGAGCGGAGTCGATGACCAGGTTGTTACCGCGTTTGGCGGCAAGACCGTGGTTTTTGTACACCCATGCGGTGGCAACGCCCACAACGGGAAGCAAGGCGTAGACCCACACATGGTGCTCGCGATAGTCGGTGGCGATATTCAGCGAGGCCAAAAACGCCCAAGCGGCAACGCCCATGGCGAGCGAGACAATGACGACGAGCGCGAGCAACTTGGCGCTCGCGAGTAGGTTGCGGGCGTTGCGGCGCGTGTCGGCAGCCAAGAGATGCTCGGAGCGGGTAAGTTGATGCCTGCCTGCCGTGATGACGTCGTTCAGGGAGAAAAAGCCGCCATCGTCGAGCGGCTGGGAATGATCCTGCGTTTCGTTTGCGCTTTCGGGTTTGTCGTTATGAGCCATACGTTCCTCTTATAGGTTGCAACGCAAGCATTATAAAACGCGGCAAACGCGACGAGCCGGTGGGTTGGTTTCCATTCTGTTTCGCGGCTTGCGGCCGACAGGTGTATTTACTGGTACAGGCCGAGTCGCGGTCGTGCGACGGGGGATTATACTGAGACAAGCATAAAGAATCGGCGCCCCTGTTGTGCGCCGTGGCATTAAGAGGTGCATATGGCAGAGAAACTCATTCCGCTGGATGACGCACAGTCGATTGTCCTGTCGCACGTTGCTCCGACCGATCTCGTCGAGATTCCCGTGTGGCAGGCCGCCGGTCTTCCCCTGGCCGAGGACGCGGTGGCAGATATCGACATCTCGCCGTTTGCTAACAGCGCTATGGACGGATATGCCGTGCGCTCGGCGGATTTGGCGCAGGCATCTGGCGAGGCGCCGGTGACGCTCGACGTTATCGGACACGAGGCCGCGGGCCATGTGTTTGAGGGCACAATTGGCGCGGGCGAGACGGTCCGCATCATGACGGGCGCGCCGGTGCCCGACGGTGCCGATGCCGTGGTGAAATACGAGATCGTCGAGGTGCTTGACGGCGACGGCAACGAGGGCTCACATGTGAGCTTCTCGACGCCTGCCAAGGTGGGGGAGAACGTTCGCTCTGCCGCCGAGGAGGCCCATGCCGGCGATGTTGTGATGCACGCCGGCGAGGTCGTGGCTCCGGCGGGCGCTGGCTTGCTGGCGAGCGCCGGTTACGCGAGCGTGAAGGTCCATGCCGCTCCGCGCGTGGGCATCATCTCGCTGGGCACGGAGCTGGTCGCGCCGAACGAGCTGCCGGCGCGCGGGCAGATTCGCGACTCCAACTCGTCGGCGTTGATGGCCGAGGCGCTCGATGCCAGCGCCGAGCCCGTGTTCTACGGCATTGCGCCCGATGATGAGCAGGCGATTGCCGAGCTGGTGCATCGTGCCGTGCAGGAGTGCGATTTTGTCATTACGAGCGGTGGTGCCTCGGCAGGCGACTACGACTACGTGACGGCGCTCGTCCGGCGCGAGGGCGAGGTGCTGTTTGACCGCATCTCGATGCGTCCGGGCAAGGCTATCACGTTTGGCTTGCTCGGGGGTAAGCCCTACCTGGGGCTTTCAGGCAATCCGGCCGCGGCGTATGTGGGCTTTGAGATGCTCGCCCGCCCGGCGATTCGCAAGATGCGCGGCTTTGCCGAGGGTGCGCGTCCCGTGCAGCAGGCGATGCTCACGCACGGTGTGAAAAAGCGACAGCATCGCCGCTTCTTCGATCGCGCCACGGTTTTGCGCGACCCCGAGACCGGTGAGCTGTTGGTGACCGAGGCCAAGACGCAGAATTCGGCGTTGCTCGGCACGATGCAGCGGGCCAACTGCCTACTGCGTATTGAAGAAGGGCCGTGCGACCTCAAGGCGGGCGACGTCGTGGACGTTGTTCGCGTCGACCTGCCCGAGGGCGTCGTGTTGTAGGAGGAATGCTATGGAGCTGAAGATATCGATCGTGACGTGCTCGGATACGCGCGATCTAGCCCAGGACGAGGCTGGAGCCGCACTCGAGGAACTTATCGAGGCGCAGGGCTGGACGGTCGTCTCACATGTGGTCGTGCGCGACGACGTCAGCGAGATCGGCGATGCTATTGTGGAAGCCGCCGATGAGTGCCATGCCAATGTCGTGCTCACCTGCGGCGGCACGGGGCTTTCGATGCGCGATGTGACGCCCGAGGCGACGCGTGCCGTCTGCGATCGCGACGTGCCGGGTATTGCCGAGGCGATCCGTGCGTACTCGATGACCAAGACTCGCCGCGCCATGCTCTCGCGCGCTATTTGCATGCAACGAGGTCATACACTTGTCGTAAACTTTCCCGGTTCTACGAAGGCCGCCCGCGAAAGCTGGGAGGCCATTGCGGACCAGCTGGAGCATGCGGCTCAGATGACAGCGGGCGGCGGACATACCAACTAAGCGATTTACCTGCGGCGGAGCGACCTGAACGGCTGCTCCGCCTTTTATTTGCGCCCAAGGGGACGGCATTCTGTAGGCATGCCTGAAACTATATTCTCAGAAGAGAATAATTTCTCATAATCATTATTCGCACCGAAGTATAATCTAATTACAGAATAAAGCCCGCGGTGGGGTACCCGGGCGTAAGGTCCGAAAGGGTTGAACATGTTCGATATGGCTTCTCGCCGCGGATTCGTCTCGCTCTCTGCTGTCGCCGCTGCCGGCCTTGGTCTTGCCGGCTGCTCGGGCAGCAAGACGTCCGAGCCGGCTGGTTCCGATGCCGGTTCTGCTAAGGCATCTTCCAAGAAAGCTGTCGAGCTGCAGGTCTTTGCCGCCAACTCGCTCGAGAAGGCTCTGCCCGAGGTTCAGGAGCTTTACACCGAGCAGACCGGCACCACGTTTGCCGACACGCAGTTTAAGGCGTCTGGCGACCTTGTCGAG
The DNA here is from genome assembly GCA_900544845.1 of uncultured Collinsella sp. Classification (GTDB taxonomy): domain Bacteria; phylum Actinomycetota; class Coriobacteriia; order Coriobacteriales; family Coriobacteriaceae; genus Collinsella. The sequence goes on from UQWV01000009.1 coordinate 33,301, forward strand.
CAGATGCGCGCCGGTGCCGCCGTCGACGTGCTCATCACCGCTTCCAAGGGCACCATGGACGATGCTGAGGCCGCCGAGCTCGTCGATGCCGATACCCGCGAGGACATGTTCGTCAACGACCTCGTGATCATTCGCGCCGAGGGCTCCGACACCAAGGTCGAGGCCGTCGCCGACGTCGCGAACCTGGACGGCAAGATCGCCATTGGCGACGCCAAGACCGTTCCCGCCGGCAAGTACGCCAACCAGGCCCTGGCCTCCGTGGGCCTCTACACCGGCACCGAGGGCGACGACGGCGAGTATGCTCCCGAGATCGCCGACAAGGTCGCACTGGCCGACAAAGTTGGTACCGCCGCCGCCTATGTGTCCACAGGCGACTGCGTGGCTGGTTTTGTCTACAGCTCCGATATCTTCCGCTACGACGGCATCGAGGAGGCCTTTGTGTGTCCCGAGGACTCGCACAAGCCCATCGTGTATCCGGGCGCTGTCGCCGATGGCTCCGAACATGCCGACGAGGCCAAGGCGTTTATCGACTTTTGCCTGTCCAACAAGAAGGCCCAGAAGATTTGGGCCAAGTACGGCTTTGAGCTTTCCGAGTAGTGCGGCTTGGCGCGATAATTCCATCGTTTTGTGTTTCACTTCGTCCTTGTATTCGCTTGGAGCTTTTCGTGCTTAATAGATTCCGCATGCTTGTCGCCTGTGCTTTGACCTTCGCGCTTTGCTGGGTGCCGGGATTTGCGTTTGCTGGGGACGCTGAGGACGGGGCCCAGGTTGCTGCGACCGCTCATGGGCTTTCCTATGGGATCGAAGGTTTTGAGCGGTTGGCCAAGGGGACCGCTCGTGACATGGAGGGCCAGCCTGAGGGCTACCGGTTTCCCGTTGACGAGGACGTGGACCTTGTGGTGGCGCCTGCTGCCGATCGCGTTGTGGTGTGGATATCGCCCAAGGCGGTCGAGAAGTTTGGATTGGATCCGCAGGACAACGAGTGCGCATCGGGTCTCAAAGCCCTCGTCTGTGAACTCGACAGCGCAAACTGCATGGGAGGTGCGCAGCTGGGGGACGTGGATCTTCCTTGGTATGTTACGGCGGAAACAACGTTTGATGCCGGCGGGTATACCTATGGCTTTGACGAACGAGGTGCGGATGGGGACCGCTATGTGGTGATCGCATCAGCCTCGGGTGATGCCAAGAGCGGCGCGCGTTGGCTTGATAGCGCTCAAATGGTTGAGGCATCGTCTGTCGTGTTGCGGGATGAGCAGGGCCCCTTGACCTCTCTGGCCTCCTTTTTGGGCGACATCGACTATCGCCCGTTTTGGGTGTCCATTAAAACGTGCGGCCTTGCCCTGCTGATCTCCTTTGCGCTGGGCCTGTTCGCCGCGTGGAAGACTATGGGTACCTCGAGTCGCATCAAGGGCCTGCTCGATTCGGTCTTTACGATTCCTATGGTGCTGCCGCCCACGGTCTGCGGCTTTTTGCTCCTCATGCTGTTTGGCCGCTCGACTGGGGTGGGCCGGTGGCTTATCGCGCACGGTATCTCGATCGTCTTTACGTGGCCGGCGGCGGTGATCTCTGCCGTGGTGGTGTCGTTTCCCCTGGTCTACCGCACGGCGCTCGGTGCCTTTGAGAGCCTCGACATGCAGATGCTCGACGCCGCGCGAACTCTGGGATGGTCCGAGCGTCGCATCTTTACCAAGCTTATGATGCCGCTTGGCTGGCCCTCGATTGCCGCCGGCACGGTGCTCGCCTTTGCCCGCGCGATGGGCGAGTTTGGCTGCACCCTGTTCTTTGCGGGTAACTACGCCGGCATTACGCAGACCATCCCCATCGCCATCTACTTTGAGTGGATGGGCGGCAACACGTCGGTGGCCCTCTTTTGGGTTGCCGTCGTGATCGTGTTTAGTTTCCTAGTCATCCTATTCATCAACATGTACACCGCTCATTCGCAAAAGTATCGCGAGCGTGGTCTCTCCCGTGCGGAGCGCAAACAGGCCAAAGAACTCGCCGGACAGGGCGATTCGCTCGACCCGGCGGGTGGCGATGCCCTGCGTATCGATCGCGAGGCGCTGGCCGAGCTTATGCGCGATGACACGGTCTCGAAGGGAAGTCGATAGGCCATGTCGCTTGTCCTGGATATCAAAAAGCGCTATCCCGGGTTTATGCTCGACATGCAGCTTGAGGCCGGCGAGGAGCGCGTGGCGCTGCTTGGTGCCTCGGGTTGCGGCAAGAGCTGCACGCTGCGCTGCATTGCCGGCGTGGAGACGCCCGACGAGGGCAAGATCGTCGTCAACGGCGTGACCTTTTTTGACTCGGCGGCGGGCATCAACCTGTCGCCCCAGGAGCGAAAATGCGCCCTGTTGTTCCAAAACTATCAGCTGTTTCCCAACATGACGGTGGCCGATAACGTATGCGCTGGTGCAAAGGACGCGGGTGACGCCGCGGCGCGCAAAAAGCTCGCCGAGCGCTACCTGGGTATCTTTGGCCTGGCCGATTTCGCCGACCGTTATCCCGCGCGACTCTCGGGCGGTCAGCAGCAACGTGTGGCGCTTGCGCGCATGGTGGCGGCGCATCCGGGCATCTTTATGTTCGACGAACCCATGAGCGCGCTCGATTCCTATCTTAAGAGCGCGCTCGAGCAGAACATGCTCGACCTGTTCGATGTATGTAACCGCACCGTCCTCTACGTGAGCCACGACATCGACGAAGCGTGCCGCCTGTGCCAGCGTATCTGCGTGATGCACGACGGGCATGTTGAGGAGATCGGCTTCGTCGAGGACGTGGTCCGCCGTCCGCAGACGCTGGCGGCGCTGCGCCTAACGGGCTGCAAGAACACAAGCCGGGCGCGCAAGATCGGCGACGAAGAAGTTGAGGCCCTCGACTGGGGTATGACCTTTAACGTGGGTCGTGCGGTTCCCGATAATGTGGCGTACCTGGGCATTCGCGCAAGCTACTTCCATGTTGACAATCGCGCTGAGCGGGGCCGCAACAGCTATGATTTGCACGTGGCCCGTGTGAGTGATTCGCGCTTTGAGCGGCTGGTGCTGTTGGACGTGCCGCGCGTCGATGCGCCCACGCGTCTGCAGTGGAAGGTCAACAAGGTGGGCGTGCCTGTCGACGGGCTGCCGCAAGCAGGCGAGACGCTGCGCATGCACTTCGATGCGAGTAAGATCCATTTGGTTTGTCGATAGTGCCGGGTAATGCTGTCGGGGATATAAGCCTCGGCGGCTTTGTCTTGCCGCTCGCCGAATGAGGGATGACAAACTCTTATCAACACAGATAATTATTTATTAAACGACGGCACACGACGCTGTCGTACGAATGTCAACGGTGTTCGCATGGTCGACGACCGTTGATATAGTTGACCTCAACTTGTAAAGGAGGGTGCGCACATGCCGCAGACGACATACATTTGCCGCGTTGCCGCGCGCGCCCTGTATATGGCTCGGAGTCGCATATGAGCAGGTATGTTCACGGCTCCGGGAGAGACGACGCACAACTAAATAACCGTCCGCAAGGCAGGTTCCCTAAAATTCCGGGTTTGTGCACGGCCGGGCAATCGCCGTCCGTCGTGCATCGATACCGCTGTTATCCGTTTTTGGTTCGAGAGGGGAACCGTCATGGCTGAAGAATTCGATTTCCATCCGATGTGGGAGAGCCTCGGCATGAATCTTGCCGACCACGATATGCTGCTGGGTGCCGTGGGCCAGATGTACGGGGACATGTTTCTGTCGCAGAACAACCGCCCCAAGTCAACGTCCTACCTGGACTTTGTGGCCACCAACATCCATAGCGGCCGCATTAAGGAGATGCTCGACAAGAAGGAGGCTGGCGAGGCCACCAAGATCGTGGGCTCGTTCTGCGTGTACGTGCCCGAGGAGATCGTGCTTGCCTGTGACGGCATCCCCGTGGGCCTGTGCTCGGGTGCCGATTGGGCAACCGATAAGGTCGAGGAGCACCTGCCGCGCAACACCTGTCCGCTTATCAAGAGCTTTGCCGGCTTTAAGCTGGGCGAGGTCTGCCCCTACATCGAGTCGAGTGACTTGGTAGTCGGCGAGAACACCTGCGACGGTAAGAAGAAAGCCTACGAGTTCTTTGCCACGCAAAAGAACATGTACGTCATGGATATTCCCAACGTACACGACGAGTCGACGCTCGTGACCTGGAAGGCCGAGGTCAAGAAACTCGCCGCCAAGATCGAGGAAGAGTGCGGCGTCAAGATTACGCCCGAGCGTCTGAAGGCCGCCATCCACGCCGTCAATGAGAAACGCCGTGCCCTGCAGCGCCTGGCTGCGACCCGCGCTGCCGATCCGGCGCCCATCAGCGGTCTCGATAGCCTGCTGACCGTTCAGGCCGCCTTTATGGACGACACGCCGCGTCTGACCGGAGCCATCAACGATATGGCGACTGAGTGCGAGCAGCGTGTCGAGGCCGGCGAAGGCGTGGCGCCCAAGGGGACGAAGCGCATCCTGTACACCGGTACGCCCATGGCCGTGCCCAACTGGAAGCTGTTCAACCTCATCGAGAAGGCCGGCGGCGTTGTGGTAGGCGAGGAGTCCTGCACGGGCACGCGCTGCTACAAGGACCTGGTCGACGAGTCCGGCGAGACGGTCGACGAGATGCTCGACGCCATCGCCGAGCGCTACTTTAAGATCAACTGTGCTGTCTTTACGCCCAACGACCAGCGTATGAAGGACATTGTCCAGATGGCCAAGGACCTACATGCCGACGGTATCGTCGACGTGGCCCTGCAGTTCTGCACGCTCTACGAGATGGAGTCGTTTGCCGTGGAGAAGGCCGCCGAGGAGGCCGGCATTCCGTTTATGCACATCACGACCGACTACGCCGGCGAGGACGCCGGTCAGCTCCAGACCCGCATCGAGGCTTTCTTGGAAACGATTTAGGGTTATCCATCCCGGCGGCTTCCCCAGGTACCCGATCTTGCCGTTCAAACCGTCGCTTGCGTACCAAAGTGCGCGGTGCCCCTCTTTCACGGCAACCTCGGGCACCTGGGAAAGCCGTCTCCTTGGTTGGTTAAAAGGTTTAGGAGTTATATGTCGGAAAATAATGAACAGCCGTTGCCGCGAACGTTTGAGGAGTTCAACGAGCAACGCAAGGCGGCGTTTATTCGCGTCAAGGATTACAAGCAGGCCGGCAATCGCCTGGTCGGCTTTTTGTGCAGCTATACGCCGCTCGAGATTATCGATGCCGCGGGCGCTGCAAGTGTGGCCTTGTGCGGCACATCCGACGAGGTGATTCCCGAGGCCGAGAAGGTGCTGCCGGCAAACCTGTGCCCGCTCATCAAGTCGACGTACGGTTTTGCCTATTCGCAAAAGTGCCCGTTTACGTACTTTAGCGACATGATCATCGGCGAGACCACCTGCGACGGCAAGAAGAAGATGTACGAGCTACTCAACGAGCTTAAGCGCACGCACATTCTGCACCTGCCGCAGGGCCGCGATCGCGCCTACGAGCGTGAGGGCTGGTACGAGGAGTGCCGCCTGCTCAAGGAAGAGCTCGAGAACTTCTACGGCATCACTATCACCGATGACGACCTGCGCGCTGCCGTCCGTCGTCGCAACCGCCTGCGCGCGGCCCAGCTCGAGATGTTTGCCCTCCAGGCCAACCAGCCGGCGGCCATGAGCGGCGTCGACCTGATGAGCACCATGTTTGCCGGCACGTTCAGCTTTGATATCGAGGCCTATGCGCAGCAGCTGGAGCAAAAGATTGTCAAGCTGCGCGAGGCCTACGACGCGGGCGAGCGCCCGGTCGCGGCGGATGCCAAGCGCATTCTGATCACCGGCTGCCCAGTGGGTGGCGTAATCAACAAGATCGGTCGCACCATCGAGTCCAACGGCGGTGTGGTCGTGTGCATGGACGACTGCTCGGGTGAGCGCACGGCGGCCATGATGATCGACCCGGAGGCTCCCGATATCCTGCGCGCCATCGCCGACCGTTACCTGGACATCAACTGCTCGGTCATGACGCCCAACGACGGCCGTATGGAAAATACGCTGGCCATGTGCGAGAAGTACCATGTCGATGGCGTGGTAGAGAGCGTGCTACAGGCCTGCCACACCTTCAACGTTGAGAGCGCGCGCATGCAGGGGGCTGTCGAGGGTGTGGGTATTCCGTATATGAAGATCGAGACCGACTACAGCAACGGTGACATGGGCCAGATCGAGACTCGCATTGCCGCCTTCATCGAAACCCTCTAGCTTCCTCAGGCACCGGATCTTGCTCCTCAAACCGTCGCTTGCGTACCCAAAGTACGCTGCGCTCCTCTTTCGGGGCAATCTCCGGCACCTGAGAAACCTAGAGCTAAGGCGCCTGAACGCGCAGCTGTCTTTGATGTTTAGATTGGGAGAGAGCCATGATAGGGATCGGGATCGATATCGGGTCTACGGCGGCTAAGGCTGCTGTGGTCGACGGGGAGGGTTCGGTGGCGTGGACGTGCGTGCAGCCAACCGGGTTCTCCTCGGTCGATGCTTCCGAGCGGCTGCGCGAGGCGCTGGCAGCGGCCGGCTATGACGTGGCAGCCGACGATGTGCGTGTGGTCGCGACCGGCTACGGTCGTGTCGCCGTGCCCTATGCGCACAAGGTCGTGACCGAGATTACCTGCCACGGTACCGGTGCCGTGCGCCTGTTTGGCGATCACGGCACCGTGATCGACGTGGGCGGTCAGGACACCAAGGTTATTCAGCTTAAAAGTGGTCGAGTGGCCAAGTTTGCCATGAACGACAAGTGCGCCGCCGGCACGGGGCGCTTTTTGGAGATCATGGCCGACCGCCTAGGTATTTCCCAGCAGCAGATGGCCGATCTGGCACGTTCCGGCGAGCCTACCAAGATTTCCAGCATGTGCACGGTGTTTGCCGAAAGCGAGGTCATCAGCCTGATCGGTCGCGGTGAGCCGCGCGAGAACATTGCGCGCGGCGTGATCGAGAGTGTCGTGTCGCGCGTTGCCACTATGGCCGGGCAGGCCGCGGGCGCCCCGTACTACCTGACCGGTGGCCTGTGCGAGAACGCCTTCGTGGTGGAGCGGTTGGGCGAGCTACTGGGGTCGCCGGTGACCACCTCGCCCCAGGCTCGCTTTGCCGGCGCCATCGGCGCGGCGATTCGCGCACAGGCGCTCAATTAATGCATCCGCCGCAGGCTCGCATTCATGCGTATACTGGGAGAAAATGATTGACCGATGAGAGGAGGTATCGATGGCTGACGATCAGATTAAGCTCACGTCTATGACCGCCGCGAGCGGTTGAGCCGCTAAGCTGGCTCCCGGAGCCCTCGCCCAGGTCCTGGGCGACTTGCCCAATGTGCATAACGACAACCTGCTCGTGGGGTTCGATACCTCCGACGATGCGAGTGTCTTTCGCGTAGGGGAGAACTTGGGCCTCGTGCAGTCCATCGACTTCTTCCCACCGATGGTCGACGACCCGTTTCTGTTTGGCCAGATTGCCGCGGCAAACTCACTGTCGGACATCTATGCCATGGGAGGCACTCCCTCGCATGCCATGAACCTGCTCTGCATCCCCAGCTGCCTGGGGGTGGAGGTGGCCGGTCAGATTCTGGCGGGCGGCGCCGACAAGTGCGTCGAGGCGGGTTGCTCCATCGCGGGCGGCCACACCATCAACGACGACGAGCCCAAGTACGGCTTGTCCGTGAGCGGCTTTGTCGCGCTCGACCGTATGCTCGCCAACAGCGGCGCACGCGTGGGCGATGCGTTACTGCTGACCAAGGCGGTTGGCTCGGGCATCATCACCACGGCCATTAAGGGCGAGCTCATCGAGCAGGACGAGGCCGCAGCCATGTTTGACTCGATGTGCACCCTCAACGAGGCGCCGATTCGTCTGGCCGAGGGACTTGATCTTCACGGCTGCACCGATGTCACGGGCTTTGGCCTGATCGGGCATGCATGCGAGATGGCCGAGGGCTCGGGCGTGCAGATTGAACTTGCGTCGGGGGCGGTGCCGCTCTTTGACCAGGTGCTCGACATGGCGCGTCTGGGCATTATCCCCGCTGGCTGCTACCGCAACCAGGACTTCTTTGGCCCGCGCGCGACGGCCGACGAGGACCTTGAGCCGGGCATGTTGGATGCGCTGTACGATCCACAGACTTCAGGCGGTTTGCTTATTGCGGCGCCCGCGGCGGATGTGGATGAGCTTGCGCGCCGTCTGCATGCCGAAGGACGTATTGCCGCTGTCGTCGGTCGCGTGTGCGAGCCGGTGCCAGGCGGTCCTGCCGTCCACGTTGTCCGTTAACGACACGTTTATTGAGCTATGTGCCGTTCTAAAACGATTTATTCGAAAGGAATTTTCTATGTCTACCAAGATTGAAGTCAATGCCATGGGCGATGCCTGCCCGCTGCCCGTTGTCAAGACGCTTAAGGCACTCAAACAGCTTGATGGCGGGGGTGCCGTGGTGACCTCGGTCGATAATGAGACCGCCGTCAAGAACATTTCCAAGATGGCGCAGGAGAAAGGCTGCACGGCCTCGGTCGAGAAGGTTTCTGACGCCGAGTGGCACGTGACCGTGGCGACCTCTGGCGCCGTTGCCGTGGCCGATCCCGAGCAGGATGGCGCTGCCTTCTGTGATGCCAGCGCCGGCAAGGGCAAGCTCGTCATTTCCGTCTACACCGACTGCATGGGCCGTGGCGACGACGAGCTGGGCCACAAGCTCATGAAGGCGTTTATCTTTGCCGTGACGCAGCAGGAGGAGCTGCCCGCGACCATGCTGTTCTACAACGGCGGCGCCAAGCTCACCGTCGAGGGCTCGCCGGTGCTCGACGACCTGAAGGGTCTGGCCGAGCAGGGTGTCGAAATTCTCACCTGCGGTACCTGCCTCGATCACTATGGCATTAAGGACCAGCTCGCGGTGGGCGAGGTCACGAATATGTACGTGATTGTGGAGAAGATGGAGCAGGCCGTGCGCGTCGTGCGCCCGTAGCGTATTGGTTGGAGTTGCCATGAGGGAGAAGCGCCCGGCGCTTGTCATCACGTTTCCCACCACGGCGGCCGCCATGGGCTGCGAGTCCCTGTGCATTGAGCGCGGTCTTCCCGGGCGAACGATTCCCGTACCCGGGGAGGTCGCTGCCGGCTGCGGTCTGGCGTGGAAGGCGTTGCCTGCCGATGAGGAACTGCTGCGCGGCGAACTCGCCGCGGCGGGCGTTCCCACCGAGGACTTTACGGTGATTGATATGTGGGAGGTCGTGCGATGATCTACCTGGATAACGCGGCGACGACCATGCACAAGCCGCAGACGGTCATCGATGCCGTGACGCAGGCGATGTGCTCGCTCGGCAATGCCGGACGCGGCGCCACGTCGGGTGCCCTCGATGCCGCTCGTACGATTCACGGTTGCCGCGCCAAGCTCGCGCGCCTTTTGGGTTGCCCGAGGGCGGACCATGTGTGCTTTACGCCCAACTCTACGGCGGCGCTCAACACCGCCATCAACGGGGTGGTGTGCCCCGGCGACCGTGTGGTCACGACGGTGCTCGAGCACAACTCCGTGCTACGTCCGCTTAACCGCCTGGCGGCAGAGCAGGGTGTGACGGTTGAGCATGCGGGCTGTGATACCAACGGCGTGCTCGACTACGACGAGCTCGAGCGGCTTGTCACGCCCGGTACGCGTGCTGTGGTGGTGACGCACGCCTCCAATGTGACCGGCAACGCGGTCGACATTGCGCGCGTGGCTGCCATCGCGCATGCGGCCGGTGCGCTGGTGATCGTCGATGCCTCGCAGTCTGCCGGCACGGCGCATATCGATATGCAGGCCATGGGCCTCGACATTGTGTGCTTTACCGGCCATAAGGGGCTCATGGGTCCGCAGGGGACCGGCGGCCTGGCCGTGGCGGAGGGCATTGACGTGGCTCCGTGGGCCATGGGCGGCACGGGCGTGCACAGCTTCGACCCACTGCAGCCGCTTGAGTGGCCCACGCGCCTTGAGGCGGGCACGCTCAACGGCCACGGCATCGCGGGCTTTTCCGCAGGCCTCGACTTTATCGAGGCCCAGGGTGGGGTCGAGGCGATTGCTGCCCACGAGCGTGCACTCGCTGATCGCTTCCTTTCCGGTGTGCGCGAGATTTCGGGGATTAAGCTCTACGGTGCCTTTGACCAGCCGACGCGCTCTGCGATTGTGTCGCTCAACGTGGGCGATATCGACTCTGCCGAGATCTCGGATGCACTCATGCAAGGGTGGGGGATTGCGACGCGCCCCGGCGCCCATTGCGCCCCGCTCATGCACCGTGCGCTGGGGACCGAGCGTCAGGGCGTCGTCCGCTTCTCGTTTGGGTATTTCAACACTACCGAAGAAGTCGACACGGCTATCGATGCTCTGTGCGATTTAGCCTGCTAAAGCTGCTAGACCGTTTATACTTGCGGGACGGGTGTTTTTGCCCGTCCCGTTTTTGTTTCGACCCGAAAGGTGTGCATATGGCCTCATCCGCTCCGCGCGGTTTGCGCTCCGACCATGTCGTCACCGTCGGCATTGCGCTGTTTTCGATGCTCTTTGGCGCCGGTAACCTCATCATTCCGCCGTTGCTGGCACTTCAGGCCGGCACGGCCACGCCGCTTGCCATGATTGGCTTTTTGATTGCCGCCATCGGCCTGCCCGTCATGGGCTTTATCGCCGTCGCGCTCGCCGGCACGGCCCGCGAGCTGGCCGGGCGCGTGCATCCTAAGTTTGGTGAATTCTTCGTTGCGGCGGTCTACCTGGCCATCGGTCCGTGCCTGGCCATTCCGCGCACAAGCTCTACGGCGTTCGAAATGCTCGTGCCGCTGCTACCCGAGGGTGTTTCGCTTGGCACGGCACGTCTGGTGTTTGCCATCGGGTTCTTCGTCGTCGCGTTTGCGCTCACACTGCGCCCGGGTGTCATCACGCGCGTGCTCGGTCACATTACGGGCCCCGCGCTCATTGCGCTCATCGTGCTGGTCGTGGGTGCAGCCGTGATCTCGCCGCTGGGACCGGCTGCCGCGCCTCAGGCTCCCTACGATGCAGGCGCCGCCGTGCAGGGCTTTTTAACTGGCTATCAGACCATGGACCTGCTTGCGTCGCTCGCTTTCGGCATCATCATCGCCGAGACCATTCACGAGCTGGGCGTGACCGACGACAAGCGCGTCGCTTTTGAAATTTCGCGCTCCGGTGTGATCGCCGGCGTGCTCATGGCCTTTATCTATTGCGGCTTGGCCCTTGCCGGCATGCAGCTCGGCACCGTGATGCCCGACGCTACCAATGGCGCCGCCATCCTTGCCCGCTCTGCCTCCATGCACTTTGGCCTTGCCGGCACGGTCGTGGTCTTCGCCATCTTCTTCCTCGCCTGCATGAACGTGTGTATTGGCCTTATCAGCTGCTGCTCGCGTTACTTCTGCGAGACGTATGTGGTCGAAGGGGGAGCGGAGGCCTCCGAGGAGGCCATGCGCCGTCCCTTTGCGATTCTCGCCTTTGTGTTCGCAGCGTTTTCGTGCGTGCTCTCCAATGTGGGCCTCGACGTGATTCTTATGTTCTCGGTGCCCATGCTCAACGCCTTGTATCCCGTTGCCATCGTGCTGGTACTGATGGGCCTGGTGCACGGCTTTTGCGACGCTCATCCGCAGGTGTGGGTGTGGGTCGGCGGCGTGGTTGCTGTGCAGAGCGTGATCACCTCGGTCCGCGACGCGTTCTTTGCGGGCGCGTGGCTGCCGTTCGATGCGCTGCCGCTTGCGGACATTGGAGCCGCGTGGGCGCCGGTTGCCGTGGTGGCGTTTGCGATCGGCCTGGCCCATAGCCGGTTTGTCGCACATTCGAGGAGCTAGGGTATCGTCGCTTGCACAGGCGCGAGGTCTCCCCTATAATTTCCTTCGCTTTGGGACACGCAAGGTTTATGCCTTAGCTGCTCAACACCTTCGGGACGTGGCGCAGTTTGGTAGCGCGCCTGCTTTGGGAGCAGGATGTCGCAGGTTCAAATCCTGTCGTCCCGACCATATCTTGCGGGCGTAGTTCAATGGTAGAACCCCAGCCTTCCAAGCTGATGACGCGGGTTCGATTCCCGTCGCCCGCTCCATAAGATAGATGAATGGCTCTGATTCCTTTTGGGACCAGAGTCATTTTCATATACATGTCGGGACCCCACATCCCCTCTTGAGTTGCGGTGAAATACGGACTGTTTTTGGCTTATTTGGCCCATGTAGTCCGTATTTCACCGCAACTATTTGTAAGGTTGGTTTTTGATGCCGTTGGGAGGGTCGTAGTGACCGTCTACCGAGAGTGGAAATATTTTCTGAAGCTCTGACCTGCGACGTCAAGTTTTTGGTCAGCTTTTGGCAAGGCCTGCGGACGGAAGCATACGATAGCGTAATGGTATTCTCTCCGCCGTGATGGTTATGGGGTTGGCCATGCTCGATAAAGGCAAACATTTTCCTCAGTCATATGCAAGGATGCTATTCTCGGTCCTTGGAATTCATCAAGATGGACAGCTGCTTATAACAATTGATCCTTGGGATGAACGCCGTGCTCGCGAGCTTATGCAGGAAGAGCTCATGCTTCGTCTTTACAACCATATGTATGCGGATCCGGTCTATTGGAATAATCTTGGGGTTGAAGATCGCATCTTTCAGTTGGCATCCGCTATTGCGGTCGTTGAACCGGATGCTGTGTTTTGCGGATCGACGGCAGCGCTGCTCTACGGCATCGGCTCGGCGTATACGCTTCTGGATAAAGTGCAAGTGCTGCTGCCACGGTCTACAAGGCGCGATACATATGAGTTCGTTGAGTATCGTCGATGGCGCCCGGGCGAGGTATGGCGTCTCGGCCCGTTTACGCTTACAGACCCCTATCGGACGGTGGTCGATATTGCCCGCACGAGTGCATTTCGGTATGCGCTTGGCTACGTCGATGGATTGGCTCGTGAGTACGATGTTGACCGCGAGGAGCTGCGTGTGTATGCACAGGCCAATTGTCGCGGTTTGCATGGCATCTCCCGTGCGTTTGGCGTGTTCGAATATATGGACGGAAGGTCGGATAACGGGGGAGAGTCCGAGGCGCGAGCGGCAATGATCCTTGCAGGCGTCGTTGCGCCCGAGCTTCAGGTTGAGATTGATCGGCCAGGAAACGCCTGCTATTATCTGGCAGATTATGGTTGGCAGATGCCAGATGGGTCATGGATGTTGGCAGAGCTTCATGGTTTGGGTAAGTTTGAGGATGAAACTCAAAAAGATTCGGAACATGCTGCGGCAAAAACCTATCGAGCCGCCTTATTGCGCGATGCGAACTTGCGTGCCATGGGTCATAACGTCATTCATTTCAAGCTATCGGACACCTACGACGTAGAATCGTTCGGTGCCATGATGCGCGGTTATGGCATTCCGACAACAAAACCCTACGCCGACTCCCGATAGCGAAATCGTTCGCAGCCAACCTTCAATATGTTGCGGTGAAATACGGACTGTTGAGGCCTTTAAAGGCATAA
>UQWV01000010.1 GCA_900544845.1 uncultured Collinsella sp.
TTGATGGGGGGCTTGGACTATCGATCCTGTATTCCCTTCCCGGGCTATATGTGATCTTGTGCGCTTTGCCGCCTTTTTATGCGAGCGGCGAGAGCAAAAAGGCGGAGCGCCTGATAACAGTTCTTATTGGCGGCGCGGAGATTGTTCTTTGTGGAATAGTGCTTGAAGGTTCGGCTGCCTCTTATGCGATGATTGGACTGATGATTCTGTTCTGTGCGTTTGAGATTGTGTCACAGGTAAGGGATAGCCGGTCCTTATGAGTTGAATTACGCGCGTGCGGATATAAAGGTTGGCATGTTAAGCTGGTCGTTTTCTCGTTCTGGGACATTTGCAGTAGGATGAGTGGGACTAGGCGCGCTGCGGTGTGACGGTGACGGCTGAGGCTTGTATCGCTGCAAATCCGCTGATGCACATTTTGCTATTGGGCTTGAAGGTGGGGCCGACAGGCCTTTGTTTGGGATGTTCTGGTCGTCCAACGCGTGTTGCACGGCTTTATATTGTTACGCTCGTTCGGCGCTCCGTTGGAGCATTTCCGGGTTTGTCGGCATCATGACTTGGACAAGTGACACGCTTGCCGGGACGGTTGTAACGCCGCGCCGGTTCCGTGTGCTCCTTCGTTGTTGGCCCGTCCAGCCGGGGGCGGATTCGGCCTCATGTTGTGGCGCACGGCCTTCAGGGGCTTCCCCTGGCGAGCTATGTTCGTCCGTATGGGCAAGGGTCGGGTTGAGCTGACAATCCCGTGTCGGAAGGGGCTTGCACCATGCGCGCGATGACAGAGATTGAGTGGCTGGACGGCCGTATGACGAAGGTGCCGGAGCTCGTCCTGGGCGATGCGCTCGGCGAGAGCGTCCAGGCGGAGCTCGATTTCGGGTTCGACGACGTGTTGGAGGGCCTTTGGGTCGAGGTGCGCCATCACGAGCACCATCATGAGCAGGATAAGGGCGCACTACGGGCGCCCGGGATTTTACGGCGCAACTCGGCGTGCCGAGTTCGTTGCCGCTGGTAGCGTGGCCGGTTAACCCGGAAGGCGGTCACGGCCCGCCGTCATACGCGCCTCGCGTGCCGTATGACGGCGGGCGGTTTTTGCAGGCAGGGCCGTACGACGCGTCAGAACCCGTCGGGCGCGGCGGACGCCTTGCGCTTCCTGCCGCCGGGTGGCGACCCCTTGGGCTTTTTCGGCTTCTCCGGGATGCGCCATACCGGTGCCGGGGAGGTGTTGCGGGCCTCCCCCTCGAGCGCTCGCGCGAGCAGCGCGTCCTCGGCCCCCGGCGGCGTCAGGCCCAGCAGCGGCCCCAGGAACGTCTCGGTGATGTCGCGGCTGGCGAGCGCCATCGGTCCCCCCGCGTCGATCACGAGCGCGCCGTTCTCGCGCGCGCTCCAGGCCATGAGCTCCGACGGGGTGATCAGCGGCCGGCGCGCCACGGAGAACGACTTGCCGGACGAGGAGCTCTGCGTCCCCTTGGTGGAGCTCTGCCCGGTCGTCTTGACGCTGTAGTCGCCGAGGCGCTTGCTGATCTCCTCCGCCTCGCCGACGGACTCAACCGAGAGGACGACCTGGGTGCCGAGCAGCGCCAGCAGCGCGTCCGACTCGGCCCTGGAGTAGCCGCACCGCGCCTCGAGCAGATGGGTGTTCTGGAGCACGAAGACGACGTGCAGGCCGATGCTCCGGACCTCGGCGAGGTCGCCGAGGAGGCGGGGGATCTTGGGGATCCCGGACCCCTCGTCGATGGCGAGCAGGGTCTCCGCCGGCAGCCTGCCGCCGGACAGGCGCGCTGTCTCGCGCAGCGCCGACAGCGCCTGCGAGAAGATGCACGAGACGAGCGCGCCGCGGTCGCCCCGGTCCGTCGCGCTGGCGATGTAGAGGATGGTCGGCTTGCGCCCGACCGATGCGAGGTCGACCTCGCCGCCCCAGAGCATGCGGCTGACGTCGTCGTCGCAGAAGGACATGAGGTAGTTGCGCGCGGTGGAGACGAGGGCCTCGCCTCCGCCGCCGTTCGACGAGGCGACGAGGAGGAACTGGCGCGCCGGGTTTCCCGCCGGCAGGTCCGCGGCGAGCTCCTCCAGCGACTTGACCGCGCTCTTCCCGTCGCGGGGCTCCAGGAGCGCGAGCACGGTCGAGAGGTTCCGCGCGCCGTCGGGGATCCGCCCGTCCGTAATCGCGAGCAGGCAGAGGCCGGTCAGCAGGTTGCGGCTGGCGTCCGTGAAGAACCTCTGGCCGGAGGAGAAGGCGTCGGGCACGATGGCCGCCGACAGCTCGCGGAGCTCGGCCACGGCACCTGCGACGCCTTCGGTCCCGAGTGCCGCGATGGCGCGGTCGAGGGGGTTGAACCTCGCCGACTTGACGGGCTCGTCGAGCCGGACGGCGACGACCTCCATCCCGGCCCTCCTGGCGAGCGGCTCGGTCCATGCGCGGATCTCGGACTTCGGGTCGTGGACGATGACGGACATCGGGATCCCGTGGGCGTTGCGGTCGATCGCCGCGACGATCGAGGGTGCCGTCGCGCGTCTGCTTTTGCCAGCGCCACTGCCCGCCCTTATGAGGCAGTGGACGGCGGGGACCATCGCGATCCCGCCGCCGATGCAGCCGGCCGCCACGAGCCCCTCCGCGGCGGCCTTCCCGTCCCAGGGAGGGCAGCGCCTCGCGACCCTGGAGGGCCTCGACTCGAGCCAGGCGTCCCCGTGCGTGCGCGTGGGCGCGCGGTCGCCGGCGAACGTCCCGTCGTGGAGCCTCGCCCATGAACGGCCCCAAGAAACGAATCCGAGCGCGAGGACGGAGGCCGCGACGAGGGCGAGCGCCGCGAGCAGCTCGCCCGCCTGGCCCGACGCCGCCGCGTCGGCGGCCGCCTCGAGGGGGCCGCGGAAGACGTGGGCGGGCTCGGGGCCCGGGTCGCCCGCGGGCAGCCGCAGTAGGGCGGAGAGGCCCGAGATGAGGGATAGAGTCCACCACCTGGCGTAGTCCCAGGCGCTGGCGGTCGCGGCGCAGGCTACGACGGCGGCGACGCCGTGGGCCGCGAGCGTGCCGGCGAGCTCCCTTTTCATGTCGCGGTTGAAGGATTTCGGTTTCATCTCGTGATCGTCCTCTCTATCCTGTTTGCTATCTTCAGCGCGGGGACGCTCGACGGCCCGGTGCCGCCGGAGGCGAGGACCCTCAGGGCCGCGGCGATGAGCCGCAGCGCCCTCTCGCCGGCCTCGTCTCCCATGTCGCATCCTCTGTCGTCCCGTGTGGCTTCCCTGGCGACCAGGGTCGCCATCGCGGCGGCGCGCCCTAGGGCGGTGCCTGCCGACGGGGCGCGCCTGAATGCCCGGTCCGCCGTGGGACACCCCCTGAGGTCTGCCGGCTCGAGGGTCCGGCCGCGTGCGGCCTTTCGCGCGATCCTTTCGAGGCGCGTCTTCGGGATGCAGGCCCGGGCCTCGGTGGCGAGTCCGGCTTCCCGCCGCCTCTCCGTCGCGGGGCCGGTTTGGGGCGCGGCACGTCGTGTCGGCACCTCCTCGCGAGCCGGCGTTCTGTCTGGGACTATGACCCGCAGCGCCGCGTTCTCGCACCGGAGGCCGAGGTCGGCGGCCGCCTTGTGGACGTAGGTGTCCCGCACCTCCCCGGTCAGGCACTTGAGACAGGCGCAGCTCTCGACCGCCTTCCTGTGGCGGTCCAGCGCGCCGGCGAGCTCGGGGGAGTCGGATGCCGCCCGGCCGAGGGCCTCCCTCAGCGCGGCGGAGGCCTCCGGGTGGAAACGCCTGAGGTGGGCGGCCTCGATCCTTCCGTCCGGCGGCAGCTCGATATCGAAGCGGTTCCGGTCGATGCGGGCGACGGCGTCCAGCGCGGCCTCCCTCGCGAGGTCGCGCTCGATGTAGGCCTCCCTCAGCAGCGGCGCCATGGCCTTCGAGGAGATCTCGAGCCGCGCCGCCTCCATCTTCCCCTTGGGCAGCAGGGAGTCCCAGTCGCCCTCGCGGTCGACCGTGAGGATGTGGACGTGGTGGCTCGTGCCGTTGACGTGCATCGCCGCGTAGAACTCCACGCGGCTCTCGGGCACGCCGGTCATCTCGGAGAAGAGCCTCGGCCACTCGGACCGCACCAGCGCCTGCCAGGCGTCCAGGCGGTCGAGGCCGGCATCTGGGGCGATGCCGTTCGGGACAGTGACGACGGTGGTGAGCACCGCGCCGCCGTTTTGGGCGATGGCGCGCCTCGCCTCGGCGACGGCGATCGGGCCGTCCGCGCCCCAGAGCCCGCCCGTCGAGCCGGTCCTGTTCGCGGCGTAGGCGGCCAGGCCGTCGACGCCGAGCCTCCTGCCGTCGGCCTCGCTGACCTCGATGACGACGCCGCGGCGGGTGCCGGCGTATGCCGCCAGTCCCGCGGCGGACGCCCTCACGGACGCCCCCGCGCGGACGACGGAGTGGTTGACGATGACGGGCGGGCTAGCCATCGGCGCGCTCTCGCGCGTGGAGCTTCACCTCGTCGATGCGGCCGAGTCCGGCGCGGCTGAGCTCGCCGGCCTGCGCGAGGTAGTTCTTCCAGATGTCCGCGACGGGGACGTCGTCGAGCGAGGCGTAGGAGGCCTTGAGGACGTCGGCCGACATGAGGCCCGCCATGATGGCGGCGGTCATGGGGCGCGAGAGGACCGCGGCGATGCGGTCCTCGGCGGCGTCGAGCTTGCGCTCGATGTCGAGTGCGGCGACGTCCATGCGCGCGTCGACGACGCCGCGGATGAAGCCCGCGACCTCGTTGCCGTAGAGGTCGAGCTCCTCCGCGGCGAGCGCCGAGCGCAGGAGAGAGCGGATCTCGTCGCTGACATTGGAGTTATTGAGCTCCGCCCGCGTCTTGAGGGCGGTGTAGAGCTTTGAGTCGAGCTTCACGCTGACGTTCTTTGTTGCTGCTGTCATTCGATCCTCTCTTCGATGCGCGGTGATCGTCGGCCCGAAAGCAGGGGCGGACCGACCGTTGTCGATCCGCCCCGCTTGAGGCCTACTCGTCTTCGAGAAGGACGTTGGGATAGCCCTCGGGCGCCTGGTCTGCCGGGAGGGGAGGATAGGCGACAAGCTTGTTCACGACTCCCAACGTATCGAGGTCCAGGATGCAGTCGATACCGCGGAGGACGCTGTCCGGGGTGTAAGAGCGATCGCCGCTGCGGGCGACCCCGACGATGACCCTGGCGAGCTCGCGGGGGTCGATGCCGGGCCAGCGCCTGGCGATTTCCGCGACGATGGCGGGCGCGACGTAAGGGATATTGGGGACGGAGGAGTGGGACGCGATGACGAAGGCGCCGGGGATGCCCTCGATCTTCTCTGCGGGCTCGATAACGATGGGCTGGACGCCGAAGGTGCTCCAGCCGTCGAGCAGGCATTCGGCGTCCGAGGGGATGCGGAAGGAGTGGCCGTTGAGGGTGAGGGGCTTGTGGTTCTTATCGACACTTTTCTTGGGCATGGTTTTCCTTTCGATGCGAGATGGCCGCCGCCCGCTCGGGCGGCGGCGTACGATGAGCTAGTCGTCGATGTCTTCGACGGTGAAGATAGGCCAAGGGGCGCGATCGGCGAGTTCAATGGGGACTGCGCCGAAGACACCGAGTTCCTGAGTAATGTTCTCGAGTCGAGCTGCGAAGCGTTTGACGAACGCGTCGTGCGTCGCGCCAGTGCCGTTGACGACATAGGCGCGAGCTGCGATCTTGACGAGCTCGTGGTCGGGGATGCCATAGCACTCGTCGATGGCAGCGAGACAATCCACCGCGTCGGGGGCCTCGTCGGTGGGGCTAAACGCCATGAGGGTGCGGGGAACGTTCGCAATCGCGTGCTTGAACTGCAGGATCCAGGCGCTCTGGGCGTTTTCGGTGTGCTCGAGGTTGAGGACGGGGGTGTCCTGGCCGCCATGGTAGACATAGCGCTTCTTAGCGATGTCGAAGACGAGGGCCGGACCGCTGTCCGTCTGGACTACGACAGTCTGATGCCGCATAAGTACCTCCTAGATGTTGGGATGTATAGAAAAGTTGCCAATGGCGAATGCCGCTGAAAGGCGGAGCCCTCGCCCTCGCGCCGGTCACGACCTCCTCCCCTCGCGCACTCCGGCGCTAATCAGTTCGATGAGCTTGCGCACCTGATCGGAGTTCGATCCGGCCGCCTCCAGCGCCCTGGCGATGCTCTTGCCGGTAAAGGTCGACGCGAACAATGTCGAGCGCTTGTGGCGCCGACGATCTCCGAGCAACTCGATCAGCGCGAGTGCCTCCTCGCGCATACCGCTCGCGCCAAGATCCGCGATGACGAGCACGGGCAGATCGCGATAGCGATCGACGGTGTGGGCCTTCGAGTTGGGGCCGTAAAGTTCGCCGCCGTTCCATGCCGTTGCAAGCTCACATGCCGAGATGAATACAGCGCGCTCGTGGGAGGCCATGGCGGCCGCCGTAGCCACCGCTGCCGCTTCGTCGGCATCGTCGTGCGCGTACCAGATCCATGCGCCGATAGAGAGGCGAGCATCCTCCTTCTCTTTAGCGCTTCCGGTCTTTGCCGCGAAGATGGCCGAGGCGCGCTCGGCGATGAGCCTGGGAGTGTGCTCGGGAACGCGATGAGCGCGATTGCCGGGCCCGCGCAACGCCCGCCACGCCTCGGGCGTGATGACGGTGCCGATGGCGCCGTAGTACTCCTTCGAGGCGGGCAGGCCGTCGTAGTCAATCATCCTATTCGCCGCCTTTGCCGCGCAGAGCGCTGAGGTAGACGTCGAGATCGCGCTCATAGATGTACGTGCGGCGACAGAGGTAGATGCCCTTGCCGGTGCGGGCAATCAGCTGGCCGGCGGTGTCGGCGGTGAGGTGAAGCTTGTCAGCGACCTCGTCGCGAGTGAGAAGCGGGCCCGTCTGGATGCCAGGCGTGTCGTTGTCGTCCATGTGTATGCCTCCTTCGGTGTATGTGTTACGGGGCGGGAGCTGCTCCGTGACTACACAATGCCGTCGGCGGGCATAAATCGAGGTATTACATCACCTATTACGGGGGTTTACCTGCGATGATGCTTATCGATAAATTGATAAATAAGATTGAATTGCTGTTGACCGATGCCAAGGGCGGTGAATCGGACTCAAAGGTTATCGATGTTGTGGAGGAGGGGGAGCCGTCTTTGCCGCCTGAAGACGAACGTCGATATTGGCCGATCATGCCGCTTGATCCCGCGACCGGTCAGGTTCAGGTCGGCTATAAGACGAAGGACGGGCTTGAATTTCACGAGAACGGTCGTCTCGTTCCGGACGTAGCGGGCGAGAGTGCAGGCGACCACATGAACTTCACTTATCGCGAAGAATCAATCGGTATGCCGAACAGGCCGTCAAGCGTTGAAACAGACGCACCGGGGGCGGACAAGGACCTTGCTTTCGGCCTGATTCGCTCCGTGGCCCTTGACGGTCTTCTGGAAGGCGTTCTGCCGTCTTGTAAATTGGAAGATTACGGAAGCGTTGATGCGATGCTGCTCGCCCTGTCAGAAGTGCCGGCACCGGCTTGTCGCGTCGACGACGCGCCGCATCCCGGTGACAAAGCCTCCGGCGTCGACCCTCGGGAGAGGTTCGCTGCCGCGGCGCGCGTAACCGGTCCTTTGTTTGGCTTTGTGGGGAGAGTCGGCCCCTATGAAATCGACGAACCGCTTGACGCCTGGCTTTCGGTCGCCGGGGCAATGAAGATCTCTTCCCTGGCTTCATCGGTCGAGATGGGTTCGCCGTCTTCGCTGGGGGTTTTGGATCCCTATTGGCGCGTGTATTGCTTCGGCAACGTTGAGGCAAATAAAACCGCGTACGTGGTTCTCACCAACCTGCAAATCCCTAGCGATCATGAGTTTAGGGATAGCTTTGTGGGCGGGCTTGAGCGCGGTGGCAAGTGGGCGGTGATCAATGAAAGGATTGAGCCCGGGACTGCCATGGTCGAGCGTTCGTTTGTCAGGTGGTGCAAGAACGATACATTGTCCTTTATGGAGACAGTTGGAGAAGCTGACTTTCCAGGTCCGTCTTTTGTTGCAAGGGTGCCTGGTGATACTCTCAGGGGGCTCGACGAGTCTTCCGAGCGCGTTCTCAAGACCGAGGAATCCCTTGCCTCGCATCTGGTGCAGGACATGACGGAGTGGTTCTCGCGCTGCGCGGGTTATAGGTGGAGGAGAATCCTCGAGCCCAAGCGGCAGACTCCGACGCAGATGGCTAATGGCGTCATCGATTATGGCCGCGGCTCTTCTTTCGACCTTTGCGTTCCCGATGCTGCTACGCGCCTTTGGGTCGCGCTTGCAAAGAGTTATTCGGTTGATGTCGTCAAAATATGCGAGCACTGCGGCCGGCCGTTCGCCGACACCGCAAACGGCAAATCGCGATGCTGTTCAGAGGAATGCACGAGAGCGAAGAACGCCAGGAACAGTAGGAAGAGGGCGAACGCGAGGCGAAGCGCATCGAAAGCGAAGAGCTGATTTAATTTGAAAGCAAGTTGCCGATCGTGTTGGCGGCTGCCTGGTCCTTGGCGGCAATTGCGTGTGCATAGGTGTCTAGCGTGAGCTTGACGGTGCTGTGCCCGAGGCGGCTGCTGACGGTTTTGATGTCGACGTTCTCTCCGATCAGCAACGTCGCCTGCGTGTGCCTGAGCATATGCGGGGTCAGGCCGGAGTACTTTGTACCTCGAGCGTACATCTTTCCGTCTCGCTCGATGTAGTGCGTGATTTCTCTGAACTGCCCAAAGCCATAGTCCGAGCACCATTCGCGGAACCATCGCGAAAAGCAGTTTGGGTCCATGTGCGCGATGGCGATTGGCCCCCTCTTTCCTTTTTCGTCATCTTTAGTTTTTGCCCTCGTGTTTCTTTGGGGATCGACTAATGTGTGCACAATCGGGGTGCTGGAAGCCTGTTCGAGGTCGACTTCGGCGAGAAGCGTGCGCTGAAGCTCGCGCCAGGCGGCGAGCCTCTCGAGTGCAAGCGGGCTCAAAGAGACGGACCTTTTCCCCGTTGAGCTCTTTGGGTCTCTGACCAGCTTGTCGGCGGCATACTGTCCGTCGATGCGGACATAGCCGTCGCCAAAATGGACGTCGCCCCATCTGAGTCCGAGCATCTCTCCGCGGCGCATGCCGGTATCGAGCAACAAGAGGGTGCCTATTCTGTGGGAGTCCATCTCCTGTGAAAGGAGGAGGGAGAGAAGCCTCCGGGCTTCATCGAGGGAAAGAGCCTGCCTCTCTTTTCCTTTGGGCCGCGGGATGACGGTGCCGGCGCAGGGGTTCTTGACAATCAGGTCGTCAAGCATGGCGGCCTTCATAATCTGATTCAGTTTTACACTGATTTTATGCAGCTCAGATTCGGAGAATCTTCCACTTTTGCGGGCTTCAGCATAGCCGGCGTTTATTATGTGGGGCCTCAGGTCTTTTACGGGATAATTGCCGAAAAGCTCCTGTATTTCCTTAACTTCAAGCTCTTCGCGGTCAAGGGCAAGCGGGCTGATGGTCTCGGCGTCCACGCGATCTTTGTGGAACTCTTTGGTGTACTGATAAACGGTCTTATCGGGGTCTTTGATGGTGAGTCCGCTATTGAGCTCAGCCTTATATGCTTCGAGCTCGGCTCTCAATTCCGACTTGTTCTTTGCGTAGACCTTTCGGCGAGGTGAGTACCTATATTTGCCGGTAATGGGGTCTTTGCCCATGTTGTGCCTGATATAGTACACGTTTTTCTGCGTCTTGCTTTTAAGGGCGCTTCCCTTACCAACGACAAGAGGCCTGCTCATGCGCCGATCCTTTGGTCAAATGAATACGAATGTGACTCCATGGCTGCGTGGCATACGCTCGGAGCAGCACGCCCGTGCGGTCCGTGAAGCGGGCGCTTCGGGTGCGCTGCTCCGAGCGTATGCCACGCAGTGGCGAAAGTCAAGATTTCAGTGGTCGAATTTTGGTCGAAATCGAACAGAACCGCTATTTGGTGTTTTTGAAAGAAATGTATATCTACCTGCCTATATAGCGGTGTCAAACAGTCTCAAAGAGTGTCAACAAGTTTAGAAACTACGGGCTCATAACCCGGAGGTCGTAGGTTCAAATCCTGCCCCCGCGACCAAGAACTTGCAGCTCGTCGGCCTAGCCGGCGAGCTTTTTTGTTATTTCGGGACCGTGTTTTCGGTCCAATTCTCGGCCTCTCAAACAAAATCTCGATCTGTAACATCTAGACCCGATTTGGGCGGCTAGGTGTTACAGATCGAGATATACCGGTGGGTTGGGTCGTGTTTGTCTAAATCTGTAACACGAGGGACGGATTTTGCCGAGTTGTTGTTATAGATTGAGATTTTCTAGCAGGCGGGTTTGGTTTGTCTCAATCTGTAACAGTAAGACCCAGTTTTACCGCGTAACTGTTACAGATTGAGACAAACCGACGGGCCGCCCCGCCCATCCCCATCCACCTGCCGCTACCTGCTGTCCGCCGATTTCCGTTGCGCTGCTGTATTCCCATGCCATATCCTCTAGACAACTACGCGGCATCATCGCCGCCGCGCCTACAAGAGAGGAATGTCCATGACCACACCTGCATCCAAGCTGCTCCAGCCCATTACGGTTGGCCCCCTTGAGCTCAAGAACCGCATTATGTTTCCGCCGCTGACCACCGGCTACGAGGAGCGTGACGGTTCCATCGGCGAGCGCAGCCTGGCTTTTTACGAGCGCTTGGCCCGTGGCGGCGTGAGCTACATCGTCATCGGCGACGTCGCTCCCGTCATGACCGCAAGCCCCACGCCCAAGCTGGCAACCGACGCCCAGATCCCCACGTTTAAGGCGCTGGCCGACGCCGTCCACAAGCACGGCGCCAAGGTCGCGCTGCAGCTGTTCCACCCCGAGTACGACGTGCCCGGTGTCGGCCGCATGGTCATGGGTTCCATGGCTGCCGCCAAGGCCGCGCAGGAGGCCAAGGCCGCCGGCGACGAGGAGACCTTTGCCGCCAAGATGGCCGAGTCCAACGAGATCCGCAACCAGGCCTACGCCAAGCTGCATCACGACATGCAGCACTTTGTGAACGAGGCGAGCGTAGAGCAGCTCACCCAGATCAAGGAGGCCATCGCTGCCTCGGCCGCTCGCGCACAGCAGGCCGGGATCGACGCTATCGAGGTCCACGGCGACCGCCTGGTGGGTTCGCTGTGCTCGGCCATCCTCAACCAGCGCACCGACGAGTACGGTGGTTCGTTCGAGAACCGCGTTCGCTACGCGCTGGAGGTCGTCGCCGCCATTAAGGAGGCCGCGCCGCAGCTGATGGTGGAGTACAAGCTCCCCGTGATCATGGAGAACCCCGACGGCACGCCGCGCGGCAAGGGTGGCCTGCAGCCCGACGAGGCCTGCGAGTTCGCCAAGCTGCTCGAGGGTGCGGGCATCGATATGATTCAGGTCGCACAGGCCAACCACACCGGCAACATGGGCGACACCATTCCGCCCATGGGTGCCATGCCCTACAACTGGACGCTGCCCGTGGCCGAGCGCGTCAAGGCCCTGGTCTCCGTGCCGGTGGCAACCGTGGGCCGCGTGGTTTCGGTCGAGGCTGGCGAGAAGATTCTGGAAGACGGCGCCGCCGACATCATCGCCTATGGCCGCTCGCTCATGTGCGACCCCGACATTGCGCTGAAGGCCGCCACGGGTGAGCCCATCCGCGAGTGCCTCAACTGCAACAAGGGCTGCGTCGACGCGATTCAAAATCGCAAGTACATCTCGTGCGTGCTCAATGCCGAGAACGGCGACGAGGCGACCATCGCCATTAAGCCGGGCGAGGGCGACAAGAAGATCGCCGTGGTGGGCGGCGGCATCGCCGGCCTGGAGGCCGCGCGCGTGGCGGCCAAGCGCGGCTACGACGTGACCGTCTACGAGGCGAGCGATCATCTGGGCGGCCAGATTGTGCTGGCGGCTGCGCCTCCGCGCAAGGACGAGATTATGCGCTCGGTCGAGTACTACGAGAAGATTCTGCCTGGCCTGGGCGTGAAGGTTGAGCTCAGTCATGCCGCTACCGCTGAGGACCTCAACGCCGCCGACGCTGCGATTGTGGCCGTAGGCGCACACGACGTGGTCATCCCCGTTCCGGGTGCCGATTCGGACAAGGTTGTCTCGAGCTGGGACGTGCTGGCCGGCAAGGTGGAGCTCAGCGGCCGCGTCGCCGTCATTGG
Organism: uncultured Collinsella sp.; assembly: GCA_900544845.1. Taxonomy (GTDB): domain Bacteria; phylum Actinomycetota; class Coriobacteriia; order Coriobacteriales; family Coriobacteriaceae; genus Collinsella. The sequence goes on from UQWV01000010.1 coordinate 12,105, forward strand.
CGGCGGCCTGGTGGGCACCGAGACTGCCGAGTACCTGCTGCAGCACGGCTGCGAGGTGGCGATCGTGGAGATGCTCGACAAGATTGCCGCGGGCGAGTCCGAGACCATTCTGCCGCTGATCATGAGCGACTTTGCAGAGCACAACGTGGAGCAGCACGTTAAGACCCGCCTGACCGCCATTACCGACGAGGGCGTGGAGGCCATTTGCACCACCGAGGATGGCGCCGAGGAGCCGGTGAAGATCGCCTGCGATTACGTGGTGATGGCCGTGGGTTCCAAGGCCAACGCGTTTGACCTGGATGGCGTGACGGTGCCCGTGACCTGCGTGGGCGACTGCTCGGGTGAGCGCACCGCCGACATTGCGAGCGCCATTCGCACGGCGTATCACGCGGCCAACGAGCTGTAGTTGAACATCGCGGCCAGGCGGGGCGGTAGCACGGATCCGTCTCGCCCGGCTGTGTCCCGTCGGGTGTCAACCGGTGCGGGGCCTGCAAGCGCAGCAGGCCCCGCCCTTTTTGTTTTGCTCCGGTGGATTGCAATGCGCGGTAATCATGAGGAGTGAGGACGTCTACTGCCTTGCAGATCACTCAAAAATATTGGGGTAGGGGTTAATAATTATATCCTCTATACCAAAGGACATAAAGAGATGCCAATTTTGTTGACAAGCGAATGACGATTAGCTGCGAGTCAGCTACCAGCGTAAATAATCGATAAAGAAATGTCGTAATTTGGTGCCAAATGCCCAGATAGCGCCGCGTCTATTTTAATTAACTGCTTTGAGCAAACAGCAAAATGCTACTATCTAACATGCACGTAAGAAGGCAGATTAACGGTTAAGGCTAAGAAGTGGCAGGTATGTCGGAAGCAACTAGGACTCGCACGCATGCGCCCGAGGTTAGGCAGCGCGCCGTCGAGGTCCTCCAAGAGGGGGTCGGTCATCGCGCCCTCGCCGCGGAGCTTGGCATTCCCCAGGCCACGGCTCGTCAGTGGGCCCGCGCGTATGCCGTGGGCGGTGCCGACGCCGTTCTCAACGCCGGTTCGCATCATCACACCTATTCGTACGACGTAAAGCTCGCTGTGGTTAAGGACCGTCTGGAAAACGGCTTGACGGTTCGCGAGGCCATGATCAAGCACAAGATTCCCAGCGAGTCTTCGGTCAAGGCTTGGTGCCGTCAGTACCGCGAGAGCGGTGAGTCCGCACTGGTCGATAAGCCGCGCGGTCGCAAGCCGCGCGTTAAAAAGGCGGAATAGCAAACGGGATGGTGCGCCCACAGGGGCGCATTTTTCTTGCCGCCTCTCTGCTCCAAAGCGGACGTGCCCTTACTCCGTACGCCTAAAACTCCCCAGTTGACCGAAAACCCGCTGCCGCTACTCATCAATTGAGTTATAACGTTAAACAAATGCAGCGTTTTTGCATGGGGGAGTGATGGTATGACGCTACTGTATTTCCTTACCCTGTTTCCGCTGGTACCGGCGCTGGGCATGCTGCTCGCGCGCGGTGACCGCGCCCGCGATGCGGTGGGGCTCATAGGTTCCGGCATTATTATGGCGGTGACAGTTGTAGTCGCCGTCATGTTTTTTGGCACGGGTCCGCAGAGCTTTGAGGTTGCCCCCGGCACCTCGCATGTGCTCTCGATCGTCAGTTCCGTTATCGACGTCATCCTGTGCGCCGTCATCCTGTACAACGCGTACAAATATAGGAACGCGCTCACCACGGTGCTCGGCGTAGTCCAGTTGGTGGGCTCGCTCGCCTTTGCAGCCATGACGCTGCCCGCGACCGAAGCCGTCACCGCAACCCCGCTCTACCTGGACTATATGAGCGTAATCATGGTCCTCGCTGTCGGCATTGTCGGCAGCCTGATCTGCGTGTATGCCCTGGGATACATGAAGGACTTCCAGGCCCACGACGAGCACGAGGCTGCGCTGCGCGGGCAGACCGCGCCCGACCGTCGCCCGCAGTTCCTGGCGCTTATGTTTCTATTCCTCTCGGCCATGTTCGTCATCGTGACGAGCGACAACCTTGAGTGGCTGTTCTGTGGCTGGGAAATCACCACCGTGTGCTCGTTCCTTATGATTGGCTATACGCGCACGCCCGAGGCCATCAAAAATGCCTTTACCCAGATCATCCTCAACATGCTGGGCGGCATCGCGTTTTTGGCGGGCCTTATGTTTCTGCACGTCAACGGCATGCCTCTGACCATCTCGGGCATGATTGAGCTTTCCGGCGCCGGCACCGCGCAGTCCGCGCTACTGGTGATGCCGGTCGTTCTACTGTCGCTCGCCGCGCTCACCAAGGCCGCGCAGATGCCGTTCCACACCTGGCTGCTCGGCGCCATGGTTGCCCCCACGCCCACGAGCGCCCTGCTGCACTCGTCAACCATGGTCAAAGCCGGCGTGTTCCTGATGGTCAAGCTGAGCCCGCTCTATGCCATCTATCCCGTGACAGGCTTTATGGTTACGAGTGTGGGTGCCATCACGTTTTTGCTCGCTGCCCTCATGGCCATCTCGCAGAGCAACGCCAAGCGCGTGCTCGCATACTCCACCATTTCCAACTTGGGTCTCATCAGTGCCTGCTTGGGTGTCGGCGCGCCCGAGGCCGTCTGGGCGGCCATCTTCCTGATCCTGTTCCACACGGTGGCAAAGTCGTTGCTGTTCCTGTGCGTGGGCACCGCCGAGCATCATATCGGTAGCCGCGATATCGAGGACATGGATGGTATGTTCAGCCGCATGCCGCACCTGACGCGTCTGATGATGCTGGGCATCATGGGCATGTTTGTGGCGCCGTTTGGCATGCTCGTGTCCAAGTGGGGTGCCCTGGTGGCGTTTGCCCAGACCGGCAACGTGCTCATGATCATGGTGCTGGCCTTTGGCTCGGCCGCGACGTTCTTCTTCTGGGGCAAGTGGCTTGCCAAGCTTTCGGGCGTCGACCCCACGGCTCAAAACGTGGAGGTCAATGTCCACAAGACCGAATGGATGGCCCTCAACACCATCGCCGCGCTGCTGATTCTGTGCTGCGTGGCGTTTCCGGTTATCTCGAGCGGTCTGGTGTCGCCTTACTTGGCCATGGTGTTTGGCCGCGTGCCGTACGTTATTGGCAAGGACGCCATGTACCTGATGGTGGTTATCGTGGCGTTTATCGCCGTGGTGCTGCTGACTTCATTCCGAGTGAGCAACAAACCGCATGTAAACGTATATCTTTCGGGCGTGGGAACCGACAAATATCGCCATTTCCGCGGCTCGATGGGGCACGAGGTGAAGGCCGAAAAGCGCAATTGGTACTCGGAGGACGCCCTTGGCGAGAAGCGTATCGGCCCCGCGGGTAGCGTCGTGTGCTGCAGCATCATCTTGTTTGCGCTGCTGTGTTGCGCGTGGATTGGGCCCGAGAGACTTGCCATGAGCGCGCCCTCGGTGCTGCGCGGCAAGTATTTCGAGGGTTCGGGCGTCGTGGGCATTTTTATTGGCACCGTGGCGTTTGCCTTGCTGGCGCCGTTTGTGGGTGGCCTGATCGACGGCGTTGACCGTAAGCTTTCGGCCCGCATGCAGGGCCGCGTGGGCCCGCGCCTGCTGCAGCCCTTCTACGACGTTGCCAAGCTCCTGCGCAAAGCCCCTGCCAGCGTAAACACCATGGACGATACCTACATGGCGTGCGCGCTCATCTTTACCGTCGTGGGCGGCGGCATCTTTGTGTCGGGCTCCAACACGCTGCTGTGCGCTTTTATGGTGACGCTCGCCGCGATCTTTGTGGTGCTGGCGTCCGCCTCGACGCAAAGCCCGTTTGCCCAGGTCGGCGCCGACCGTGAGTTGCTGCAGGTTATGAGTTACGAGCCCGCTGTTCTGCTGATGAGCGTGGGCCTGTACCTTGCCACCGACAGCTTCGATTCCATCGCCGTGACGGGGCAGTCGGCCCCCATCATCGTGTACAGCGCACCCATTTTTCTCGCGTTGCTCGCGGTGCTTACCATCAAGCTGCGCAAGTCGCCGTTTGACCTTTCGTACTCGCATCATGCGCATCAGGAGATCGTCCAGGGCGTCGCCACCGAGATGAGCGGCGGCACGCTGGCCAAGATGACCCTTATGCACTGGTGCGAGACCGTACTGTTTTTGATGTGGGTGGGCATGTTCTTTGTCTGGGACAACCCGGTGAGCTGGGTGGTTGCCCTGGTCGTGATGGCCGCGACGTATTTTGTCGAGGTGCTGATCGATAACACCTTCGCACGCAGCACCTGGCGCAGCTGCTTTAGGCTCGGATGGGGCGTGGCGCTGGTGTTTGGTCTGCTCAACCTTATGCCCATCCTCGTCGACGTATTTATTTAGGAGGCGGCATCCATGGATCGTAAAATGTCGCGCTCGCCGTGGGTTATTCATTACGACGGTTCGAGCTGCAACGGATGCGATATCGAGGTGCTGGCCTCGCTCACGCCACTGTTCGATGCGGAGCGCTTCGGCGTGGTCAACACCGGCAACCCCAAGCATGCGGATATCTTTTTGGTGACGGGGTCGGTCAATGCCCAGAACCTGCCTGTCGTGCGCCAGATCTACAACCAGATGCTCGAGCCCAAGTGCGTGGTGGCGTGCGGCATCTGCGCGTGTTCGGGCGGCGTGTTCCGCGATGCCTATAACGTGATCGGCGGCGTGGACCGCGCAATTCCCGTGGACGTGTACGCGCCCGGGTGCGCCATTCGCCCCGAGACGGTGATCGATGCCATCGTGGAGGCGTGCGGCATCCTGGACCAGAAGGAGGCCGTGATGCGCGCCGGCGGTGACCCGCTTACCGTGGGCGGCGCCGCAACCTGGGACGGTGGCGTTGAGCTGGGCGAGGACGGGTTTGTGGCTGCTGCGGGTGCCGGCGACGTGACCGCCGCTGCAAAGGAGGCCGAGTAATGCAAAAGGCAATCTATACCACCGTCGGGATCGACGAGCTCCTGTCGCATGTCCAGGCGCTCAAGGGCGTCGGCGCGCGCTTTGTGCAAATGCACGCCGAGCGCAACGTCGACGACGGCACGTATCGCCTGCTCTATACGTTTATCAACGTTCGTGCTGCTCAGGAGCAGATCGCCCAGGACGGCAACTATGCAATCGAGAACCTGGTAGTCGAGGGCATCGACCAGTACCAGGAGATCCCGTCCATCAGCTCGTATTACCCAGCGGTATTTCCGTTTGAGAACGAAGCGCACGACCTGTTTGGTCTTGCCATTACCGATATGCAAATCGACTTTAAGGGCTTTTTCTACCAGGTCTCGACCGCCGAGCCCATGAGCGTTATTACGCCCGAGGTGAAGGCCGCGCGCGAGAAGGCCATGAAGGTGCGCGCCGTCGCCGAGGCCAAGGCGCGCAAGGCAGCGGCCGAGAAGGCCGCCGCCTCTGCGGGGGAGGGTGCCGCAGGTGCCGGCGATGCTGCGAGCGCTGCTGCCGCCCAGCCCGCTGCGGCTGCCGGCTCCGATGCTCAGCATGACGAGGCTGCTGCCAAGGCGGCGCTCAAGGCTGCCGAGCTGGAGGCAAAGCTCGCCGCCATGGATCCCGAGAAAGCGGCCAAGGTCCGTGCGGCGCTTGCCGCCAAGGCCGCCCGCGACAAGCAGAAAAAGGAGGCGTAGGGTCCATGGCACATCGCTCCGTCATTCCGTTTGGCCCGCAGCACCCGGTGCTGCCCGAGCCGCTTCATCTAGACCTGGTGATCGAGGACGACCGCGTTATCGAGGCGATTCCTCAGATCGGTTTTGTGCACCGCGGCCTCGAGAAGCTCACCGAAAAGCGCGATATGCATCAGTTTGGCTACATCGCCGAGCGCATCTGCGGCATCTGCGCCGTGGGTCACAGCTGCGGCTATGCCGGTGCCTGCGAGCGCATGCTCGACATCGAGGTGCCCGGCCGCGTGCAGTATATCCGCACCATTTTGCATGAGCTTTCGCGCATCCACTCGCATCTACTGTGGCTGGGACTGCTCGCCGATGCCTTTGGTTTTGAGGCGTTGTTCTATCGGTCGTGGACCCTGCGCGAGCAGATTCTCAAGATCTTCGAGAGCACCTGCGGCGGCCGCGTGATCCTTTCGATTAACGAGATCGGCGGCCTTAAGCACGACATTGAGGACTCCGAGCTAGCGGGTATTGTCCAGACGCTCGACGCCATGCGCCCCGACTACGAGGCCCTGGTGCATACGTTTTTGGACGACAACAGCTGCGGCGAGCGCCTGCATGGCGTGGGCGTGATCAGCAAGAAAGACGCGCTGGATCTGTCGATGGTCGGCCCGTTCGGCCGCGCCTCGGGCGTGGATTACGACGTGCGCATGTTCGGCGACGGCGCCTATGCGGATCTGGCCGCGTTTGAGCCCATCGTTGCTACCGATGGCGATTGCTATGCCCGCTGCCAGGTGCGTTGCGCCGAGGTCACGCAGGCCATGGACATTATCAAGGAGCTTGTCGGCAGGATTCCGCACGACGGCATCGGCGGGCGTACCAAGCTCACACCGGCCGACGGTGCGCGCGGCGAGGTTGTGATTGAGCAACCGCGCGGCGAGGCGTATTACTATGTGCGCGGTAACGGCACCAAGAACCTGGACCGTTTCCGCGTGCGCACGCCGACGTCGCAGAACCTGGCGGGTCTGACGCATGCGCTGCAGGGCGTGCTCCTTGCCAACGTGCCCATGATTATCCTGACCATTGACCCCTGCATTAGCTGCACGGAAAGGTAGGCGCGGCATGAGTTTACTGACATTTGCCAAGACGGCCTTGGGTTCTATGGTCAAGCAGCCGGTCACGGTGTGCTATCCGCAGGAGAAGCTCGCGGCGCCCGAGCGCCTGCGCGGGCATATCGTCAACGACATGGACGTGTGCATTTGCTGCGGCATGTGTGCGCGTCGCTGTCCGGCGGGCGCGCTCGCGGTCGATCGCAAGGGCGGAACGTGGTCGATCGACCCGTATGCCTGCGTGGTGTGCGGTGAGTGCATCGAGAGCTGCCCCAAGCACTGCCTGACTATGGACACCGCCCGCACCCCAGTCGCAGCGGACAAGACTCCCACAGTAGAAACCAAGCCGGAATAGCGCTGGAATAGGGGCCGGTGGGGCAAAAATGCCCCACCGGCCCCGCGCTTAAACGCGCGGTTGGGCCGCCACGAACAAAACTATGCCGGATTACGGGGCTGGATAGCGAATCTCCGACCATACAGAAAATCGCAAAAACAAAACCGCAGGTAGATAGCCTGCCGTTTTTCAAAAAATGAGGGTATGGATGAGGGCTCCGACTTTTGCCCCGTAATCCGGCATAGTTTTGAAATGACACCATATCCGTAACAGCCTTTGATCTCCCGTGGACAGAGGGAAACGGATCATTTTTGCCTTGTGAGGGCTGCCGCGTGACCCGTCTGCCACGAAATGGGCCCATCTACTACGTTTAAGCCGCCACCCTCAACCATGGCACGTAATGCGAAATAAAAACCGCGGGTAGAACGCCCGCGGTTTTTTATGAAAAGCGGGTATGGTCGGGGGTATCGAGTCAAACGTAGTAGATGGGTCCATTTCGTGGCGAGCACCACCAATTGATCCCCCGGGAAGGAGGAAAGCGGATCATTTTGGCCCGTCGGCTCCGAGTCGCACCCGTTTTCCTGCGAAAACGTCGTGTCTCAACTTTGGTGAGACATTTGTCTCACACCCAAAACCGAATCTGGAACGTATGTCACCTGCCCTAATTGTGTCTCATTCCGTAACTTTAGGCTGATGCAAGGTCTAATCCTGCGAGAAGGGAGACACGATGGGTAAGTACACGAGGGGTCTCTTGGCGGTGATACTGGCCGTAGTGCTGGTGTTGCCAGCCGCAGCATTCGCCATGCTGCCCGAGGCCAACGCCAGGTCCAGTACGGGAATGGACGGGCCGACAGTGAGCGGGCCGACGGTTGTCGACCCCGACACCACCGGACGCTGGGAAATCTGGGCGGCCGGCCACAGCGGTAATAAAGTAACGACCCAAAACGTCGGTCGAATCTGGACCGACAAGACGGTCATGGCAACCGGAGAAAACGAAGAGTCGGATTTCTTGACTACGCTTTCGGCGATGTCCTCGACGTCTAATTCAAAGGTGACGGTTACCACGCCGCTTGACATCGTGATGGTGCTGGATGCATCTGGCTCGATGAATGATCCTATGGGCGGCGGAGATTCCACCAAGCGTATCGATGCACTGAAGAACGCTGCGAACAGCTTTATCGACACCATCGCCAAACAAAACGAAGGTATCGAGGGTGTCGATAGGCAGCATAAGGTTGCCATTGTTAAGTTTGCGGGTGATGAGACCGATAAGGTCGGAAACGACACGTACCGCTCCGGCGGCCATAGCTACAACTATTCGCAGACAATGCAAGAGTTGACGGCGTGCACGGTTGGCGGCGCAAAGGGTCTTAAGGGAACGATCGATTCCATCAAGCCTGCTGGCGCTACGCGTGCCGATTATGGTATGAAACAAGCCGAGAAAAACATCAAAACTTCTGGTCGCGCAGACGCCAAGAAGATCGTTGTGTTCTTTACCGACGGCACGCCGACAAGCTTCAGCGAGTTTGATTCGGGCGTCGCTAACACTGCCGTGACGGCTGCCAAAAACATGAAGGACGGCAAGGCCACCGTTTATACCATTGGCATCTTTAACGGTGCGAACCCCAATGCCAGTGTCCAAGATTCGAAGACAAGCCAAGAGAACAAGTTCATGCAGGCCGTATCGAGTAACTACCCCAATGCCACGGCATGGGATACTCACGGTGCGCGCGCGGAAAACTCCGATTATTACAAGTCAGCGACCAATGCCGATGAGCTTAAGAAGGTCTTCGACGACATCTCACAGGCCATTACGTCGGAGCCGCCTTATCCGACCGAAATCCACAAGGGCTACGACGAGACCAAGTCTGGCTACATCACGTTTACCGATGAGCTGGGCGACTTTATGCAGGTCGACAGCTTCACCGAGGTCGTCATCAACGGCACGCCGTTTACCAAGGTGAGCAAGACGTTCAACAAAGAAACCAATACCGATACGTACGAGTTCGCCGGTAAGGCAAAAGACCTGCTCGTCACCGTGCAGCGCGCCGACGATAAAAATCCCCGAAAGGGCGATATTGTAACGGTCAGCATCCCCGCATCGTTGATTCCGCTGAGCCACTTTAAGACCGTAGACGGCAAGCTTTCGGTCGACAGCGCTCAGCCTATCCGCGTGAAGTACACCTCGAGCGTGAAGAGCGTTGCGCTCGACAACCTGTTTACGCCCGAGAAGGTCACGGGGCTCAAGGACTACATCGAGCATAATACGACCGTCGTTGACGGCGCCAAGACCGTGAACTTCTACGCGAACAAGTGGAGCGGCGGTGCGATGGGCGATACGGTTGCGACCTTTGAGCCTGCCGACACCAACCGCTATTACTATTTCCAGAAGCAGACGCCCATTTACACGGATAAGGCTTGCACGCAGCCTGCAAAGGGGTCCGCGCTGGCTGACGAGGTTACCTATTACTACAAGGATGAGTTTGAGGAGCAGGGCGAGAACAACGAGGCCAAGCCCGCCACCGCCGTCATCGAGTTCAAGGGCGGCGACGCTGCGAAGTTCGATGGCGCGATTGTTTCCGATGGGAACGGTAACTTGGTATTTACTGTGGGAACCGCACGCCTGGCCTTTATCGATGAGCTCCATACCACCAAGGATAGCGTGGGCGGCAACAACACCCGTACCGCGACCGACGTGCTCAACCCCAAGTGGAACAACACGTCTGCCAAGGCGACCGCGACGCATGTCAACTCCTACCTGGGCAACAACGGCAAGATTAGCTATAAGTACGACATGACGCCGGCAACGGTGGATACCAAGGTCAAGTTTGGTTTGACCAAGGTGCTCGTGGGCCGTCAGTGGAAGGCTGAGGACACGTTTGAGTTTGGGCTGACGTCCGAGGACGGCGCCCCGATGCCCGAGTCCGCGACAGCGCCCGTGGCTGTGTCTGTGACCAAGGACGATCTGGACAACGGCAAGGCGGCCATTGGCTTCGGCACGATCAAATACACCGAGCCTGGCACGTATGTCTACAAGGTCAGCGAAAAGAACGCCGGTACCACGGTTGACGGCATTGCCTACAGCAAGAACGTCGCGGAGATCACCGTGACGGTAACGCCCAACAAGAAGGGCGAGCTCAGCGCTGACGTGAAGGTGACTTGGAGCGAAGCCGACGAGACCGAGTTCAAGAACGTCTATACTGCGGAGCCTGTTGAGTCCAGCGTTACCGACAAGATTGACGTGACCAAGTCTCTGACCGGGCGCGACCTTGCGGCCGGCGAGTTCAGCTTCGAGCTGGCCGAGATCGTGGATAAGGAATTCAAGCCTGTCGAGACCGTTACAAACGACGCCAACGGTAAGGTGACGTTCAACCCCATCAAGTACACCGAGATCGGCCAGCACACCTACAGGCTGCGCGAGGTCCCGGGCGACGCCGACAATGGCATCACTTACGACAGCAAGACCCACACCATCGTGACGACCATCACCGATAACGGCAAGGGCCAGCTGGTTGCCACGCACGAGCTTGAGGACGCCAAGGAAGCCAAGGACGCCAAGAGCATCGAGTTCAAGAACGCCTACACCACGAATGCTGCCGAGGCATCGCTTGTGGGCAAGAAGAATCTACAGGTTCCCGACGACCTGACCCCGGCCGACATCACCGGTAAGTTTACCTTTACCGTGACCGGCGAAGAGGGCGCGCCTATGCCTGCGAGCACGAGCGTGCACAACGACGCCAAGGGCAAGGTCGACTTTGGCAAGATCACCTTTACGCTCGACGACCTTAACAAGGCTGTGGGCGAGAAGTCCAAGAAGCGCGAGCATACCTTCACCTACACCGTGACCGAGTCCGGCGAGGTCGCTGGCGTGACCAACGACGCCACGCTGTCGCGCAAGGTTTCCTTCACCGTGACCGATAACGGCAAGGGTAAGCTGGACGTGTCCCGCAAACCGGATGGCAACGCGGCCTTCACGTTCACCAACACCTATAGCGTGAAGCCTGTCGAGACGAGCGTCACCGACCAGATCACCGCGACCAAGGTCCTGACCGGTCGCGAGCTCAAGGACGGCGAGTTTAGCTTCGAGCTCGTCGAGGGCGACAAGGTCGTTGCCAAGGGCACCAACACTGCCGACGGCAAGATCACGATGGACGCCGTGAAGTACGATAAGCCCGGCAAGCACCACACCTACACGTTGCGCGAGGTCAACGGCGGAACCACCAGCAAGGGCATCACCTACAGTGACGCCAAGTACACCATCGAGACCACCATCACGGACAACGGCGACGGCACCCTCAAGGCGGAGCATGTCCTGAAGGACGCGAAGGACGCCACGGCTGCGACCTTCGAGAACGCCTACAACGTGACCCCGACCGATGCAGACCTCGACTTTGGTCTGAGCAAGGCCATCGACGGTCGCGAGTGGACGGATGGGGACGAGTTCAGCTTTACCATCACCGCCCCCGACGGCACCCCGCTGCCCGATCCTGCAACCGTAACCGTGAGCAAGCGCGACGCGAAGGACGGCATCGCCGCCATCAAGTTCGGCAAGATTCGCTACACGGCTGCCGGAACCTACAAGTACGAGATCCGCGAGAACGCGGGCAGCACGGTCGGCATGACGTATGACGAGCATGTCGCGACCGCCGAAGTGACCGTGACCGAGGACGGCAATGGCATCCTGACCGCCAACGTTACCAAGAAGGAAAACGGACGCTTTACCAACACGTACCGCTCTGAGCTCAACTACACCGCGGCCGGCGGCCTCAAGCTCAGCAAGACCCTCTCCGGACGTCCCATGACCGAGGGCCAGTTCACCTTTACCGTGACGCCCGCCGACGAGGCCTCGGCCAACGCACTTGGCCTGCTGCACGGAGCCAACGAATTCAAGTCCCCCGCGACGGCAGAGGGAACGGTCGGCCTGATCGACATCCTGGCTGGCCATGAGGTCAAGTTTACGCAGGCTGACGCCGGTAAGACCTTTACATACACCGTGGCCGAGAAGGACGACGACCAGCCCGGCTACACCTACGACGACGCTGTCCGTACCGTGACGATCGCTATCGCCGACGACACCGCCGGCACGCTCACCGCCACGACGACCGTTTCCGGTGGTTCCGAGGGCACGCTGGTGACCGAGTACAAGACCGGTGCCGCTGCGGTCGGGAGCGCCGTGGTCCCGTTCGTCAACAGCTATAGTGCGACGACCAATACGACTGGTGGCGCCCCCGCTAAGGTCGTTGCCACCAAGACCCTGACCGGTCGCCCGATGGCCGACGGTGAGTTCTACTTTGGCATCGCCTACGCAGGCGAGAAGGAAGCCATTGAGGGCACGTGCACTACCAACATTAATGGGCAGGTAAGCTTCGGTTTCCTGCATTACACCACCGAGATGCTCGCCGACCTGGTAAACGCCAAGCGCGCTATCCGCACCGATACGGATGCCAAGCTTACATGGACTATCGGTTACACCGCCTTTGAGTTCACACCGCAGCTCGCGGCCAAGGGCATCACGGCCGCAACGCCGAGCTTTAGCTTTAAGGTCATTGTCGTCGATAACGGCGACGGTACCCTGACGGCGAAGCCTGTCTACGACGGCATCAAGCCCGAGTTCGAGAACGTCTACGGCACCGATGCCGTTGACGCCGCGCTCGCCGGCACCAAGAAGCTCCAGGCTGCCGAGGGCCTGACCCCGGCTGACATCGCGGGCAAGTTCACCTTTACCGTGGCCGCTGACGAGGCGGGAGCCCCGATGCCCGAGCGCGCGACCGCAACCAACGACGCGGCCGGCAACGTGGACTTTGGCAAGATCCACTTTACGCTCGACGATCTCAACCGCGCCCTGGGTGTGACGGACGATGCGACCGATAAGGCCGAGGCAGACGAGGCTGACGACGTCGACGCTGACGAGGCAGAGGCCGACGCCGACGCTGATGCCAACGCTGGCGAGCCCGGCGACGAGTCCGAGCCCGCAGCCCCCACCGCCCCGCGCTCGCACACCTTTACCTACACGGTGACCGAGTCCGGCAGCGCCCCTGGCGTGATTAACGACGCCAACGCCATGCGCAAGGTTTCCTACACCGTGACTGACGACGGTACCGGACATCTGCGTGTCGTGCGCGAGGGCGACGACGGTGCTGCCTTCACGTTCACCAACACCTACAGCGTGACGCCTACCGATTCGTCCGTGACCGATCAGGTCAAGACGGTCAAGCGTCTGACCGGACGCGACCTTGCAGTCGGCGAGTTCACGTTTGAGCTGCTCGAGGACGGCGTGGTTGTCGCCAGCGGTACCAACGACGCCGACGGCACTGTGACGCTGAGCCCGATCCGCTACGAGGCGCCCGGTACGCACACGTACACGCTGCGCGAGGCTTGCCCCAACGCGCTCGGCCTGTACAAGGGCGTCACCTATGACGGCACGACCTACACCGTCGTGACCACCGTTTCCGACAACGGCGACGGCACGCTGACCGCGACGCACAAGCTCGAGGGAACCACCGAGTCGGCTGGCTTTACCAACAAGTATCACGCCATGCCCACGCAGGTCTCCATCGGCGCCATCAAGGTGCTCGAGGGACGCGAGCTCAAGAAGGACGAGTTCAGCTTTAAGCTCGTTGGCGAGGGCATCGAGTTCACCGTCACCAACGATGCCGACGGTAAAATCAGCTTCGACAAGTTTGAGTACGACGAGCCCGGTACGCACGTCTACACCATCAGCGAGGTCAAGGGCGACGATGCCGGTATGACCTACGACAAGTCCGTCTTTACCGCGACCGTCAACGTGGTCGATGACGGCGAGGGCAACCTCAAGGCGAACGTCGCCTTTACCAAGGGCGACAAGAGCGTCGAGGGCATCGTGTTCAACAACACGTACAAGAAGCCCGAGACTCCTACGCCGACACCCGATCCCGGCACGCCCAAGACCGTGACGAACATCGTCAAGACGGTCAAGGGTTTCCTGCCCACCACAGGCGACCAGCAGGCTGCCGCTCTGCTTATGGCATTTGTCATCGCCATGGCCGGCGTCGGAGCCCTGGTCTGGGGTATCCGTAAGCGCTAGGCATGCTGGTGGCGCCCGGGGTCAAAAGGCCCCGGGCGGCCGGCAGGGCTAAATTCCGACCTACTCCTACCCCCAGCCGCCACGGAGGCATCTCCCTCCTCCGTGGCGGCGCTTTTGTGCGTAGGCGAGAAGGGCCTGCCACGAAGCTGGCCCATCTACTACGTTTAGCCCCTTACCCCCAACCATGCCAAAAAGCGCGAAAACAAAACCGCAGGTAGAATGCCTGCGGTTTTGTTCAAAACGAAGGTATGGTCAGGGGTATCGAGTCAAACGTAGTAGATGGGCCGATTTCGTGGCGCGCGGTTCCGGCTGATCCCTTGGGGACGGAGGAAGACGGATCATTTTGCTCCCGCGAGGCTTGCAGGGGCACTCGTGCAGGGCCGCCCGAACAAAACTATGTCGGTTTACTACGATGAATTCGACATTCCCGACCATGACTGCATTTTTCTAAATATTGCAAGCGTTCTACCTGCGGTTTTGCAAGCGCGCAATTTACCGTGGTCGAAGGCGGGCGATTCATCGTAGTAAACCGGTATAGTTTTGAAATGGCATTAAATCGGTAGCAGCCATTTTGCTATGCCGGGGCGGTCGGCCGTTGGGTAATTACCCTCGCAGATAGGCGATGGCGATTTGGGTGCGGTTGCGCAGGCCCATTTTGGCAAGGATCGAGCTGATGTGGTTGCGCACGGTGCCTTCTCCCATATAAGCCGTGGCGGCAATCTCCTTGTTGTCGAGGCCGCGGGCGATGAGCTCGGCGACCTCGAACTCGCGGTCGGTCAGGCTGGCAAAAGCCGCGGGCCGGTGGGGCGTGCCCGCCTCGATGCCCGTTCCGTCAAAATCGATGTCCTCGATCGCCTTGCCCTCGAGCACGCGTTTACCGTCCATGACCTGCGCCAGTGCTGGCGGAATGGCGGCGACATCGGTCTTGATCAGGTAGCCGCGGGCGCCCAGCTTGAGCGCCGACACAATGTACTCGTCATCCGAAAATGTCGTCAGAAACACCACGCGTGCTGCAGGATCGCGCTCGAGGATCTCGCGCGCCGCCGATAGGCCGTCGCGTCCCGGCATCTGAATGTCGAGCAGCGCGATGTCGGGCGCGTGCTCGGCGTGGAGCGCGACCGCGTCGTCGCCGTTGGCGCCGGTGCCCACCACCTCGATCTGCGGCTGGGCGCCCAGGATAATCTTGAGCGAATCGACCACCAAGCGGTCGTCGTCGACAACTATGAGCCTCATCGACTCTCATCTCCTTGCCGTTTGGGAACGGTGGCAAACACACGCCAGCCGCCGGCGCCGGCGCGCGGGCCGGCGGTGAAGGTGCCGTCAAGCGCCTCGACGCGCTCACGCATGGAGCCGAGCCCCATGCCTTCTGTGGCGTTGCGGGTACTCGCCCGAACCTCGCCAATACCATCGTCGGTAACAATGAGCTGGTAAAACGACGGATGTTCCATGCACCGTACGGTGACAGCGTGGGCGCAAGCATGGCGCATGGTGTTGGAGAGCGCCTCGCGCAGGACCGCCGCAAAGCAGTTGGCGACATTTGCGGGCGCGTGCTCGGCCATAACTTCAAGCTCAATCTGCGGGCCGCCGTCCGAGCGCGTGCCTTCAACAATGCGTTCGAGCTGCACGGAAAGGTCGACGGCGTTGTCGTTGAGCGCATGGACGCTGGCGCGTACGAGCTGGAGCGCCTCGTCAACCGTGCGTTTGACGTCGGCGAAATCGGCGGCGACGCCGGGCTCGTCGGCGTGGACCACGCGCAGGGCCTCGGTCTGTAGCGAAGCGCGCGTGAGCTGGTGCCCGACGTTATCGTGGATCTCGCGCGCGATGCGGGCGCGTTCGGCGAGCGTCGCGAGCTCGACTTCGTAGTCCTGGCGGTCGGCAAGGTCGCGGTTGCGCGCTTCGAGCGCGAGGGCTCGTTCTTGCAGCTCGTCGCGGGTACGGCGCATGCGCTGTTGCTCGCGCTCCAGCTGGGCGGTACGTAGCGATAGCAAGGTGGCGGCAACCGAAAGGATAGCGGTCAGCAGGAGCGTTCGGGTGGTGAACGCGTTGCCGCGAAGGTCCGCGACAAGCGCGCAGACAAACACGGCGCCAATCGCCAGCGCGGGCCAGATGCGTTCACGGCGCACGCGTCGCGCGATGTCATAGAGGGCGAGAGGCGCAAACGGCACAAACGGCGGCACGAAGACAGCCGCGATGATGTAAGCGTAACTTGCGGTCTCGCTTGCGCGGCGCGTGCGTTCCCCCTGTGCGACCTCGGCCAGTGAGGTGGCAATAACG
Organism: uncultured Collinsella sp.; assembly: GCA_900544845.1. GTDB lineage: Bacteria > Actinomycetota > Coriobacteriia > Coriobacteriales > Coriobacteriaceae > Collinsella. Next base: position 28,455 of record UQWV01000010.1, read on the forward strand.
CCAAGGCAAAACGCCGCGACCAGGTGAGCGTCCACAGCAAGGCCCATGGCGGCCGCAATGCAGCACGCCAGCACGATCGATTTGTCGAAAAGCCTGTTCATACGGGTATTGTACGCGATGCCGCGCATGGGGGAGGCGCCACCCGGAGCAACCGTGACATTCCTCCCACGCGGCAAAGCGGGGGCATCGGCGGGCCGCGCGACCAAGCCCTACACTCGTGACAAAGCTCACTGGTGCGCGCCGGCGGCTCCTGCGATGATGCAATCGTACCGGGCCACGACCAACAGAAGGGCCGCCTCATGACAGACATCGTCCACGTCGAAAACCTCGTCAAGCGCTATGACGATCTTATCGCGCTCGACCACTTTAACCTGAGCATCGCCCCCGGCGAGATCTTTGGCCTGCTGGGTCCCAACGGCTCGGGCAAGACCACGTCCATCAACTGTATCCTGCAGCTGCTTGCCTACGACAAAGGCACCATCGAGCTCTTTGGCGAGCCCATGACGCCCGCCCGCTACGACCTCAAGCGCCGCATCGGCGTGGTGCCGCAACAGGTGGCGGTGTTCGACGAGCTCACCGTGCGCGAGAACATCGACTATTTCTGCAGTCTCTACGTCAACGACCGCAAGCGCCGCCGCGCGCTGGTGGACGAGGCGATCGACTTTGTCGGCTTGGGCGACTTTACGAAGTTCCGCCCCGGCAAGCTCTCGGGCGGCTTGGCGCGTCGCCTCAACATCGCCTGCGGCATCGCGCACAAGCCCGAGCTCATCTTCTTTGACGAGCCCACGGTGGCGGTCGACCCGCAGAGTCGCAACGCCATCCTGGAGGGCATCTGCCGCCTGCGCGACGAGGGCGCCACGGTGGTGTATACCAGCCATTATATGGAGGAAGTCGAGCAGATCTGCAGCCGCATCATGATCATGGACGGCGGGCGCGTGCTGGCGCAGGGCACCAACGACGAACTCAAGCGCATGATTCAGATGGGCGAGAAGATCGTGATCGAGGTCGGCGAGGTGCCGAGCGCGGCGCTCGGTGCCGTCGCGAGCCTGCCGCATGTCCTGGACCTGTCGGCGACGGCGGGCCAGCTCACGTTTTCGTGCGAGGCGAGCCCGCATAACCTGACGGACATTCTCGATGCGCTGCGCTCGCATGACGTGGCGCTTGGCCGCATTTATTCCGAGCCGCCGACCCTCAACGACGTGTTCCTCGAGATCACCGGCCGCGAGCTGCGCGACTAGGGGGCAGCCATGTTCAACACCATTATCATTACGGTCAAGACGCTGCTGCGCCGACCGAGTACGTGGGTCTGGGGCGCTCTCTTTCCCATCGCGCTTTCCACGATGTTCATGTTTATGTTTGCGAATCTGAGCTCCGACGGCACGGTCGACCCGGTGCCGGTTGCCGTCATAGCGGACGAGGCCTGGGACGCCTCGACCTTTAAGGACGTGGCGACGTCGCTTGCCAAGGAGAGCGACGATCAGCTGCTCGAGATTCACGAGTGCGACGACGCAGCCGATGCGAACCGTGCGCTCAAGTCCGGTGAGGTCGCGGGCATCTACACGGTCGACGACGCAGGCGTACCCAAGCTCACGCTGCTATCGAGCTACGACAGCTCGCGCGCATCATCGGTGCTCACCGATCGCAGCATTTTGGAGACGGTGGCAAGCTCGTATACACAAAATGCCGAGCTCATGTCCCAGATTGCCCAGGACAACCCGGCGGCACTCGCCGACCCCGAGGCGGTTGCGCGCGCCCTGTCGCTCGAGGGCGGCACCCGCCGCGTAAGCCTGACACGCACCACGCCCGATGGCACGGTCATCTACTATTACGCGCTCTTTGGCCTGGTCGCGATGATGTCTGCCGAGTTTGCCGCCTTGAGCGTCGTCGATCTGCAGCCCAATCTGTCGGGCCTCGGCGCGCGTCGCTGCGTGGGCGGCCTTTCCAAGACGGCGTCGCTGGCCGGCATCTTTGTCGGCTCGTGGCTGGTTTCCTTCGCCTCGATGGCGATCGCAATCGGCTACGTGCGCCTGGTCGTGGGCGTCGACTTTGGCGGGCGCGAGGGGCTGTGTCTGGTGGGCGGCGCCGCTTCCGCGCTTGCCGCCACGGGCCTGGGACTCTTTGTGGGCACGCTTCCCGTTAAGGGCGGCAAGGCGTCCAAGTCCGGCATCCTCACGGGCTTTGCTACCACGTGCGCCCTGTTCGCCGGCCTCTACGGCGAGCCGGCGATGGCGCTTGCCGACGACGTCGCCCGCGCCTGCCCGGCCGAGTGCTGGTTCAACCCCGTCAAGCTCATCTGCGACATGTTCAATCGCCTGTATTTCTTTGAGGACCTGGGGCCCTTCGCTGTTCGCGCGGGCGCGCTCGTCCTGATGGCCCTGGTGTTTGTCGCCGCCGCTACGCTGATCTTTGGAAGGAGTCGCTATGAGCACCTTTAAGACCGCGCTTCGCATGGCGCTGGCGCACCCGTTCTACCTGCTCATCTATACGGTGTTCATCTCGCTCATGGGCGTATTCATCGCGGCATCGGTGAGCTGGAACTCGTCGCAGCTCACCGAGTACAAGCCCTACGATGCCAACGTGATCGTGGTCGACCGCGACGACAGCGACCTTTCGCGTGCGCTTACCAAGCATCTGGGTTCGCGTTTTGAGCTGGTCACGGGCATCGGCGACGATACGTACGACCTTGCGGACGCGCTCTCCAAGAGCAACAGCGCCAAGGGCAGCGCCGACTGCGTGTTCTTTATCCCGGAGGAGTTTGAGGACGACCTCGTTGCGGCTGCCCGCGCGGGGGAGGCCCTGCCCAAGCTCGACGTGACCTACGGTTCCGGCACCATGGCGGCGGCGCTTTCGTCTGCCGAGGCCTCGCGCTGGATCTCGCTCGCGGGCGCTGCGGCGGCGCTTGAGCCCGCTGCTTCTAACGGCGACGTTGCCAAGGCCGCCGAGCATGCCGCTGCAAAGCGCGCGGAGGTCCAGATCGAGCAGGTTAAGGTCGACTCGACTGCCGCCGCTACGCTCGAGTCGTACTTCAACTTTGGCGCGTACGCGATTATCTCGTCGGTCATCGTATCGGTGGGGTTGGTGTTCTCGGGCATGAACGAGCCCGAGCGCGTGTGTCGTATGGATGCCGGCCCGGTCTCCGAGCGCCAGCGCTCGCTTGCCGTGTTCGCGGCTGCCGCAGTGCTCACCGTCTGCATCTGGTTTGTGTCGAGCATGATGGGTGTCGTGGGCTTTGCCGGTGCGGTCGCCGAGGTCGGCGTGGGCCGTGTGTGCCTGGCGCTGGCAGCGACGTTTGCCCTGGCGTGCACGCCGCTGGCCGTTGGCTTTGCGCTGTCGAGCCTGGGTGCGCGCGAGGAGCTGCTCAACGGCGTGGGCAACCTGCTTGGCATGCTCATGACGTTTTTGGGCGGCGCCTGGATGCCGCTGTCGCTGATGGGCCCGGCCGTGCAGACCGCGGCGCACTTTGTGCCGACATATTGGGTGAACGATGCGATCGGCAAGGCGCTTGCCTCGGACCTGACGTCTGCCGTGCTGGGCGACATCGCCTGCGACCTGGGCGTCACGGTACTTTTCGCCGCCGCCATTGCCGCCGTAGGCCTGGCTCTCGCACGCGCCAAATCCCGCGCCTAGTCTGAAATAAATCCTAGGCCTCGCCCCAAAATAGTTCGCCAAGGTTTACTATTAGGCTCATAAAGTAGTACAAGGCTAACAATGGGGGATACCATGGCAACGCAGGAAGCCTACGTCCAGGTTAAGGATCTCAAAAAGCACTACGGCGACGGTGATGCGCGCCTGACGGTACTCGATGGCATCGACACGTCCATCAACCGCGGCGAGATCTGCGTCATGCTGGGGCCCTCGGGCTCGGGCAAGTCGACGTTTCTCAACCTGATCGGCGGCCTGGAGGATGCCGACGGCGGCTCCATCATGGTGGACGGCTGCGACCTCACCACGCTCAACGCCGGCGAGCTGGGCGAGTATCGCCGCCGTGAGCTGGGCTTTGTCTTCCAGTTCTACAACCTGGTGCCCGACCTCACCATCAAGGAAAACATCGAGGTTACGGCGCACCTGTCCAAAAACCCGCTCAATGTCGACGACCTGCTGCGTTCGCTGGGCCTCTACGAGCACCGCAACAAGTTTCCGCGCCAGGTCTCAGGCGGTCAGCAGCAGCGCTGCGCCATCGGCCGCGCACTCGTCAAAAACCCGGGCCTGCTGCTGTGCGACGAGCCCACGGGCGCACTTGACTACAAGACGTCCAAGGAAATCTTGCAGCTCATGGAGGATGTCAACCGCACCTACGGCTGCACCATCATCATCGTCACGCACAACGCCGCCATCGCTCGCATGGCCAACCGCGTGCTGCGCCTGCGCGACGGGCGCATCGTCGAGGATGAGCTCAACGAGTCGCCCGTCGCGGCCGCCGAGCTCGATTGGTAGGCGGCGCCATGACACCTCTCGCAAAACGTCTCCCGCGCGAGCTGCGCCGCAATATCGGCAAGTACCTGGGCATCTTTTTGCTTATGTGCGGAAGCATCGCCCTTACCTCGGGCTTTTTGCTCGCGGCGCATTCCATCGGTTGCCTTATCGACGACATGCGCGATGCGTACACGATTGAGGACGGCCGCGTGACCACCTCCTTTGAGGCCACTAAAGACCAGCTCAAGGCCGCCGAGGACGCGGCCGACGACGTCGGCGGCGTCACGCTCTACAAGAATTTCTCCATCGACGCCATCATCAAAAAGACCGCCGGCGACGACGGCACCAAGCGCACACTGCGCACCTATACGCACCGCACCAAGGTCGATATCGCGTCCTACTGTGAGGGCAAGGAACCCAAGGCGGATGACGAGGTGGCCATCGACCGTGTCTTTGCCACCAATAACGACCTCGCCATGGGCGATAAGGTCGAGCTTGAAGGCCGCACCTACACCATCTGCGGCATCATGACCCAGCCCGATAGCCAGGCGCTGTTCCTCAACAATTCGGACTTTACGGTGAACACCATCACCTATGGCGTGGCCGAGGTCACCGACGCCGGCTTTGCCGCGCTCGAGGATGCCGGCGGCGCGCCTGCCTACACCTACTCCTTCACCTTTACCGATCGCGATCTCTCCACCGCAGACCGCATCGACGCCGAGCAAGATATGGTCGAGGCGCTGACCGATGCCGATGCACGCGTGGACGATCTGATCGATGCCGATTCCAATCAGGGCATTGGCTATGCGCGCGACGACGTAGACGGCGACTCCATGATGTGGATGACGCTGCTCGACATCATCATCGTGATCATGGCGTTTGTCTTTGTGGTCCTTACCGACGCCACCATCGAGGAGGAGAGCGCCATCATCGGCACGCTGCTCGCCAGCGGCTATCGTCGACGCGAGATCGTGCTGCACTACCTTGCGCTTCCCGCCATCGTGGGCGTGGTCGCGGCGCTTTTGGGCACTGCGCTCGGCGTTGTGTTCTTTACTGAGCCCATGCGCAGCCTCTATTACGGTTCGTACAGCCTGCCGCCCTTCCAGGTGTACTGGAGCTGGGAGATCTTTGTGAAGTGCGCCGTGGTTCCCGCCGCCGCGCTCATCCTCATCACGCTGGTGGGCCTGCTTCGCAAAATGGGCAAGACGCCGTTGCAGTTCCTTCGTCACGAGGCGAGCGGCAAATCGGGCACCAAGCGCGGCTTGCAGCTGCCGGAGCGCATGGGTTTTGTTTCCCGCTTCCGCCTGCGTATCTTCCTGCGCAACCTGGGCAACTTCGCCACGCTCTTCGTGGGCATCGCGTTTGCCTCGCTGCTGCTGCTCTTTGGCCTGGCGATTCTGCCCACGATGACGCACTATGCGGACAATCTCGAGACGAGTCTGGTCGCCGAGCACCAGTACACGCTCAAGGCGCCGCTGGAGCTCGAGGGCACTGCCGAGGAGCGCGAGCAGTGGTCGGCACTCGAGCGCTTGCAGTCGGTTGACGGCGCGCTGCTTTCCGCCGCTCAGGATGCCGATGACGAGCTTGACGACGCGGCCGATGCGGCGCAGGCGGCAGCCGATGCCACGACCGCATCTCCGTCTGCCGAGAGCCTGACTGCGGCGCAGGATGCGCTTGCAAACGTCCAGGACAAGAAGGATGCGCTTTATGCGCGCCTCGATGACCTTGCCGATGCCCTCGGCCGCGACCGCGACGAGGCTATCGACCTGATCGACAAGGCCTCTAAGATCGACACTGACAACGACGATGTCCACCCGGTCAATACGACCGATAACGGCGTGGGCGCAATCGCGCAGGCCGAGAAATATGCCGTTTACCAGCTGCAATACGACCGCGGCGATGGTAATGGCGAGGAGACGATTTCTGTCTACGGCATCTCGCCCGATTCGCGCTATTGGAAAGACCTCAACGTCGGCGACGGACGCGTCGTCTTTGGCGGCGGCCTACTCGACAAGTTTGGCTGGAACGAGGGGCAGAAGGTTAAGCTTCGCGACAAGTACGAGGGCAAGAATTATTCCCTTGAGTACGCGGGCAAGGACTGTGCCTGGGGCTCCAAGTCGGACATGAATATCTATATGAGTATCGACGACTTTAACGAGCTGTTCGGCAACGACGCCGCCTACTTTAACGGCTATGTGAGCGACGAGAAGCTCGACCTCGATGCTCGCTACTTTGCCGGCGACACCACGCCCGACGACATGCGGGCCGTGGGCGACCAGTTCATCGGCATGATGAGCAAAATGATCGGAATGATGATCGGGCTCGCGGTGTTTATCTTCCTGCTGTTTATGTACCTGCTGACCAAGGCGGTGATCGACCACAGCGCCCGTTCGATCAGCTACATGAAAGTCTTTGGCTATCGCGATAGCGAGATCTCGCATCTGTACATCCGCTCGATCACGCTGTGCGTGGCGGCTTCGCTCGTGCTGAGCCTGCCGGTCATTATTGGCTCGCTCACGGCCATCTTCCGCTCGATGCTGCTCGCCTACAACGGCAATATCGAGATCTACGTGCCCGCTTGGTCCATGGTTGCATGCGTCGGCATTGGCTTTGCGACCTACCTGGTCGTGGCGTTGCTGCACATGCGTTCCATCAAACGTGTGGGCCTGGCCGAAGCTCTCAAGGTGCAGGAGTAGTCATCGGGGACAGTCTTTGCCGATTCGCCGGTTCGCCGGCCGTGCTGGCAAGGACTGTCCCCAGCTGCCGGCAGGAAAGGAACGTCCCTAGCTGCCAGGTGGCGAGGCACTCATTTAAGTCCGTCCCCAATGACTAGGTGCCGTACTTGACTTTAACTCTGCTTTAACTGGTACCATCCTCTATGTCTGTAACGCCATATAGACCGAGGGGATATATCTATGACCGCAATTGCACCCGCAGCACCCGCCGAGGTGTACTTCACCAACCTGCGCACGCATGCTCGCGAGAGCCAGCTCGACAAGCTCAAACGCCTTATTCGCCGCGCCGGAATTGAGCAGATCGACTTTGAGAACAAGTTCGTCGCCATCAAGATTCACTTTGGTGAGCTGGGCAACCTGAGCTTTTTGCGCCCCAACTACGCCCGCGCCGTCGCGGACGTGGTGAAGGAGCTGGGCGGCAAGCCCTTCCTCACTGACTGCAATACGCTCTATGTCGGTAGCCGCAAAAACGCGCTCGAGCACATCGACACCGCCTACCAGAACGGCTTTACCCCGTATGCCACGGGTTGCCAGATCATCATCGCCGACGGCCTCAAGGGCACCGACGAGGCGCTCGTCCCGGTCGAGGGCGGAGAGTACGTGCACGAGGCTAAGATCGGTCAGGCGCTCATGGATGCCGATATCGTGATTAGCCTCACCCACTTTAAGGGCCATGAGCAGGCCGGCTTTGGCGGCGCCATGAAGAACCTGGGTATGGGAGGCGGCAGCCGTGCCGGCAAGATGGAGCAGCATGCCGCCGGCAAGCCGAACGTCTCGACCGAGCACTGCGTTGGCTGCCGTGCCTGCGAAAAGATCTGCGCGCACAACGCTGTCTCGTTCGACGGCACCCGCGAGCGCGAGCTTGCCAGCGGCGCTACTCGCACGGTGCACGTGGCCGCTATCGACCACGATCGCTGCGTGGGCTGCGGACGCTGCATTGCGGCATGCAACCAGGACTGCATCAAGCCCGGCTATGACGCCGCGGCCGACGTGCTCAACTGCAAGATCGCCGAGTATACGAAGGCCGTTGTCGACGGCCGCCCGAGCTTCCATATCTCGCTTGCCATGGATATCAGCCCCAACTGCGATTGCCATCCCGAAAACGATACGCCTATCGTCAACGACATCGGCATGTTCGCGAGCTTCGACCCGGTCGCCATCGACCAGGCCTGCGCCGATGCTGTCATGGCATCCGAGCCGCTGCCCAACACCGAGCTCACCGATAGCGCGGCCAAGATGGAGCACAACCACGAGCATCTGGAGGGCGAGCAGGCTAAGGACCCCTTCTGCATCACGCATCCCGACACCGACTGGCGAGTGTGCATCGCGCATGCCGAGAAGATCGGCCTGGGCACGAGCGAGTATGAGCTCATCGAGGTCAAGTAGCACCTAGCTATTAGACAAAACAAGCGCCTTTGTAGCACAACTGTTAGTAAAAGCCGCCCGTGAGCACAGTGCCCACGGGCGGCTTTTTGGAAGTGCTAGGGGGTCAGATAGACCACTAAACCGTACTATTTGCCTAAAAATACTCGTCGAGGAAGTCGTCGACCGTATTCCAGTAGAGCTCGGGGTCAACTTGCGCGCTCTTGGCGTGGGTGGCGCCATGGATGGTGAGCTTTTGCTTGACCTTGCTGGCGCACGCGTCGTAGTTTTGGTCGAGCATGCTGTACGGTACAAAGGTGTCCCGGTCGCCGTGGATAAACAGCATGGGAACCGTCGCGTGTTTGAGTTGCTCCACACTGCTCGCCTTATGAAAATCGTAGCCCGCGCGCACGTTGCACACCAAGTTTGCTACATCGAGCAAGGGAAAGCTGGGCAGGCCGAACACGTCCTTGAGCTGCAGGGAAAACTCGTCCCAAACACTCGTATAACCGCAGTCCTCGATAATGCATTTCACGTTTGAGGGCAGAGATTCCCCCGCGACGTTCATGGCGGTTGCCGCACCCATCGACTCGCCAAAGACCAGGATACGTGCCTCGGGGTCAGCCTGAACGATTCGCTCGATCCATGCGACGATGTCAAGGCGCTCGGGCCAGCCCATGCCGATATAGTTGCCGCCGGAGCGCTCGTGGGCGCGGGCGGCGGGTGCGAGTACGTTCATGCCGCGGTCGTGGAATCGCTTGACGTATCGGGCCATACCGATGGGCTCGTTGGTATATCCATGCAGGCAGACGGCGTAGTCGTGCGTGCTCTCCGACGCAGCAAAATACCAGGCGGCAAGCTCGGTCCCGTCGTCCGCGGTGAGGCTGCTGCTCTCGCGGTTCTCTTTAAACCACGCCCGCGCCTCGCCCTCCTCGGCATCCATCTGCTCGCCCTTTTCGGCGTCCTTGCCGTCCTGCATCATCTTCATGGTGTACGGCGCTTGGGGATTCAGGGCAAAGTCGAACAAGAAGTTGCCGGCAAACCCCAACAGCGCGACAACGAGCACCAGCGCAACGACGCCGGCTATCTTGAGCTTTCGATGGGAACGTGCGTTTTGAGACATAAGAAGCTTTCCTATAAGATGTTAATACATCAACATTTAATGCAAGCGCATTATGGACGTTCGCCGTTGATGCGTCAACAGGCAAAGAATGGGTAAACAAAGGGTCACGTATGGTGCAAATTTCGCACGTACCTAGACGCTTTGATATAGTGTTGAGAACTCTTTACGTTGGAGGATGTAACCGGCATGTCCGATTCGAGCGACAGTTCTAAGCCGCGACCCAAGACCGCGGCCGTTCCACACTACACGGTGGGCGAGGAGATCATGAACTCCGTCACCCATGGTGTCGGCTGCCTGCTGGGTATCGCGGGCCTGGTGCTCCTGATCGTATTCGCCGCCCTGCGCGGCGGAGGCCCGGCCCACATGGCCGCGGCAATTGTCTATGGCGTCAGCATTATCCTCGAATACCTAGCCTCCACGCTCTACCACGCGATTCAGCCCGCGCGCGCCAAGCGCGTGTTTCGCATCATCGACCACAGCTGCATCTACCTGCTCATAGCCGGCAGCTATACGCCGTTTTGCCTCATCACGCTCGCAAACGACGGCGGCGCTGTGCTGTTCTTTGCCGTATGGGCCATCGCCATTATCGGCATCGCCCTCGAGTGCTTTATGCGCGAGCGTCAACCGCACTGGGTAAGCGGCCTGGTCTACCTGCTGATGGGCTGGCTCGTTGTCTTTAAGCTGCCCGAACTTGTGGCGCTGCTCAACCCCGTGGCACTTGCCCTGCTCGCCGTCGGCGGCGTGTGCTACACCGCGGGCGTGCCGTTCTATATCGCCAAAAACGTGCGCTATCTGCACAGCGTGTTTCACCTGTGGGTGCTCGCCGGCAGCATCTTCCAGTTCATGGCGGTGATCCTCTTCGTAATCTAGCGACCACGCCAGCGCCCGTGCCCCCGCTCGGTCGCCAGTGCAATTGCCGTATCCGCCACCAACGTTTTAATCCGACGTCCCGAATCTTGGAGGTTCGAGAAACTCCCGATGGACATAACCATCTCCCTTATCACCACCCTCGTTTTGACCATCATCAACGGCTACTTCTCTATGTCCGAGATGGCGCTCACCACGGCCAAACGCGCCGTGTTGGAGCACGAGGCCGAGGAAGGCGACAAGCGCGCCGAGCACGCCATTAAGCTGGCTGCCGACTCCGACCAGCTGCTCGCCACCATCCAGGTCGCCATCACGCTCGTGGGCTTCGCCTCGTCCGCCGTCGCCTCGACGAGCCTGTCCGACCCGCTCGCCACGTGGCTCATGAGCTTTGGCATCGCGCCGCTCTCCGCCATCGCGCGCGGCCTGGCGCCGGTCATCATCACCGTCGCGGTCGCCTTCGTGTCCATCGTGATCGGCGAGCTCGTCCCCAAGCGCATCGGCCTGGCCAATGCCGAGGGCGTGTCCAAGCAGGTCGTGGGACCGTTGTCGTTTTTCCAAAAGATCGCCCGTCCGCTCGTGTGGCTGACCGGCGCCTGCTCCGACGGCCTGGCCCGCATCCTGCGCATCAAGAGCGCCGACGACCGCCAAAACGTCTCGGAGGAAGAGATCAAGTACATGGTCTCGGAGCAGGATGACCTGCTCGACGAGGAAAAGCGCATGATCCACGAGATCTTCGACCTGGGCGACACCGTTGCCCGCGAGGTCATGGTGCCGCGCGTGGACACCACCATGTGCGAGGACGACGAGACGGTCGCCGACGTGCTGTCCACCATGCGCCAGACCGGCTTTAGCCGCATCCCCGTCTATCACGAGGATCCCGACAACGTCGCCGGCATCGCGCACATCAAGGACCTGATTCAGCCCGCGCTCGACGGCAAGGGCGACCAGCCCATCGCCGGCTTTTTGCGCGACGCCACCTTTGTACCCGACACCAAGGACATCCTGCCGCTGCTGTCCGAGATGCAGACCTCGCACGACCAGATCGTGGTGGTCGTGGACGAGTACGGCGGCACGGCCGGCATCATCACCATCGAGGACATCGTCGAGGAGATCGTCGGCGAGATCGAGGACGAGTTCGACCCCGACAACAAGTATCTCACGCGCCTTTCGCGCCGCGAGTGGCTCGTTGATGGGCGTTTTTCGTGCGATGACGCGATTGAGCTTGGTTGGCCGCTCGAGGAAAGCGATGATTATGAGACCATCGCCGGCTGGATTTTGGAGCTTTGCGACTCGGTGCCCGACATCGGAGAGGTGTTTGAGGTTGCCGGGTACAAGTTTAAAGTGCAGTCGATGCGTGGCCAGCGCATCTCGCTCATCCGCGTGATCGCTCCGGCCGAAACCGATAAGAAGGATTCCGAGTCTTCGGCAGAGAAGCCGGCGGCGTCGGGTGCGGGCTCTGTGGACCCGCACGACGGCGACGAGTAGGACAAGGAAGAGTAGGGGAGAGTTATGGCAGGCCTGTTCAACATCCTTAAGGTCACCGTCAGCGAGGACAAGATCTGCGCGCATGTGCTGGTGAACCCCGGCATGCCGCTCATGACCTCGGAGGATATCGAGGCCACGGCGCGCGTGTATTACCTGGTGCCGGCGATTGCCAAGCACCTGTGCCTGGGTGATTCCGGTTGCGAGTTCCAGGACTGCATGGGCCAGACCGAGCTTTGCCATCTGCTTGAGCATGTGACGGTCGAGCTCATGAACGAGACCGGTCTTGCCGGTAGCATCTCGTGCGGCCGCACGCGCGTAAGCGAGCACGACGAGCGCGTCTTTGAGGTTGAGCTTTCGTGCCCCGACGACGCGCTGGCCATCGGTGCGCTGTCTTCGGCCACCTTTATGATGGACTGGGCGTACCTGCACGCCGACCAGCCTGCCCCCGACGTGGAAGGCACGGTCGCGGGTCTGCGCAACCTGGTGTTGGGCATGCGCGCCGAGGCCGAGGGCAAGGATCCTCGCGAGGCCGTCGCCGCTGCGAACGGCGAAGATGCTGCCGAGGACGAGGGCGCTGACGAGGGCGATGTGCCGGTCGACGCCGAGCTCGTTGCCGATGCGACCGCCGAGCCCGTTCCCGCCGAGCCCCAGGGCGTCCCCAACTTTGACGACGAGCCCCAGGTGGCGATTGATACCGAGGGCGCGGTTGCCGAGAACCACGAGGCCTCCGCTGCCGTCTTTGGCGGTGCTGCGACGGTTCCGGCAGGACCTGCGCATGAGGGCGGCCTGCCGCTCGTGGACGGCGCCGGCGAGGACCCGGGTGCCACGGTGGCCATGCCGGCTATGCCCCAAGAGTAGGCCTACGCGTTTATCACCATCACGTACCTGCGCCTTTGCCGTACGCAGATGAGCGGAGCGGCAAGTGATGCGCTGCGGGTATAATGGACAGCATTCAAACGGTGGGCACCGACGTGCCCGCAGGAGAGGAATGATCATGGGTAAGACTTTCAGCTTTGTCTCCGGCGCACTTTTTGGTGCCGCTGCCGGCGCTATTGTCGGCGTTGCTCTGGCCCCGCGCTCGGGCGCCGAGACCCGCGCCATGGCTGCCGATATCGCCAACGACGCCTGGGACAATATGCGCGACACCTACGAGCACAGCGCCGAGGAGGCCCGTGCTGCGGTGAATGACTTTGGCCCGATGGTCGACGCCAAGACCGACGATCTGCGCGCCAAGGTCGACCTGGCCCGCGAGCGCATGGACCAGCTGCGCGAGCAGCTCAACGACGCCATTTCGGGCGGCAACGTGACGCCTGCCGCCGACGTCGTGGTCGAGAACGCCGTCGAGGCTGATACCGAGGCTGCGGAGCCCTCGACCGAGGCATAATGCGCGCCGGGGATTTTGTCGGTGCCAAGATCTATCGCAAGCCTACCGAGGACAAGCGCACCAAAAAGGACGGCACGCCGCGCAGCCCTAAAAAGCTCGGAAAGATTCACTTTCCGGTCTTTACCCCGGGCGGTACGCGCGTGGTCGGCTTTATGGTCCGCCAGTCCGATATCGCGGGCATGATCGAGCGCCCCGACCGATTCGTAGCGCTCGACGCCATTGGTGTCTACGAGGGCGCCATCGCGGTCGATGACGTCAAGGGCACCTACGATGCCGCCGCCGCCAAGCGCCTCGACATCAACCTGGACGATTGCATCATCTGGGTCGGTATGGACGTGCGCACGGAATCGGGCGACGTCGTGGGCTATTGCTCGGATGTGGAGTTCAAGCCACGCTCGGGCATCGTGCAGGCATTCTATGTGACCGCCGGTGCTGCTTCGAGTGTTTTGGTTGGTGACACGCAGGTGCCGCCGACGATGCTGCGCGGCTACGAGAACGGCGCGATGGTCGTCTCGGACGAGGTCAAGTCGCTCGGGTATTCGGGCGGCGCCGCCGCAAAGGCTGCCGAGGCAAGCGTCGTGGTGGGCGACAAGGTCAAAAAGGGCGCCAAGGTGCTCGACGACAAGGGATCGGTTGCCGTGGACAAGGGCAGTCGCGCACTGGGCAAGCAGCTCGGCAAGACGCGCGGCATGTTCAAGGCCTTTAAGGACGAATACCAAAAGGCGAGCGGAGGCTCGTCAAAAGCTACAAAATAGCGACGTACCAAATGATGGGAGGCAAGCCGGAGACCTGTTGCTCCGGCTTGCTGTGTTTATGGGGGAGGGCACATGCGCCAAAACGGATCCAACTTAAACGGGCGTTCGGGTGCGCGTCCGACGGCGCGCCGCGACCTGGGGCAGCTGCCCAGCGGTCAGCGCAAGCGTCACCGTAAGCCCGGCGCGATGTATCTCAACCATAGCCGCGGCTTTAGCGATCGCAGCGCGCGCATCGGCAACAGCCGCACACCCCGTCGTTCGTCTCGCCTGCCCTATGCGCTCATCGCCGTGGGCTGTGCGCTCGTGCTGTTTATCGCTGCCGTCGTGGGCTACGTCAACCGCAGCGTGGACGTGGAACTCAACGGCCAGAAGACCGCGGTGCGCGTGGGCTCTACGCTGCAGAATCTCATCGACGAACAGGATTTGACTGACACCTACGACGCAGGCGACCTGCTGGCCGTCGATGACAGCGTGCTCAAGCGCCATGGGGGCGAAAAGCTGTCGGTGAAGGTCGACGGCAAGCGCGTGAAGCAGGGCAAATGGGATAGCCGCGAACTTGAGGGCGGCGAGAAGGTGACGGTCAAGGATGGCCGTAACACCTACGAGAAGCACGAGGTTCAGGCTACGGTTATCGAGCCCAAGCTCAAGGTCGAGGGTACGGGCGCTATCGAGTATGTGCAGACGTGGGGTGTCCAGGGCCGCTCCGAGGTGTGGGTTGGTGAGCAGTCGGGCAAGACGCAAGACCGCGGCGAGGTTGTGCCCGCCACCGATTGCGTCGTTGCGTGCGCCAGCGTGGCGCCCAAGGGCAACAAAAAGTACGTGGCGCTGACGTTTGACGAGGGTCCGAGCGGCGCTACCAAGCAGATCTTGCAGGTGCTCAAGGAAAAGGGCGTTACCGCGACGTTCTTCCTTTCGGGTGATGCGGCCGAGGCCTCGCCTGCCACGGCCAAGGCGATTGTCGATGCCGGGTGCGAGATCGGATCCAACAGCTACAGCGACGATTCGCTCAAGGGTCAGGACCGTGAGGCGGTACGCGAGCAGATCACGAAAGGCACCGATGCGATTAAGTCGGCGACCGGCGTGAAGACGATGCTGCTGCGTGCTCCCTACGCTGCCTTTGACGAGCAAAACTGGATTGATGCGATGGACCTGGTCTCCGCCGTGGTCTCGTGGAATATTGACTCGGGCGACTGGCTGCTCAACGGTGCCGACGAGCAGGTCTCGACGGTGCTCGATTCGGTGACGCCGGGCAATATCGTGCTGCTCACCGATAGAGACGAATGCGCCGAGCAGACGCTCGAGGCGCTGCCGCAGATTATCGACGGCCTCATTGCCGACGGCTACAAGATCGTGACGCTCAGCGACCTGGTCAAGACGGACACGTCGCTGAGCAAAAAGCTCACCTCGCTGACGAAGGCCGCTATGCCCAAGGACGCCGTGTTCCCCCAATTTGCCGAGGACGATGACACCACAGAGTAGTTATTGGGTAGTCATTTAAGAACGTCCCCAATGACTATGTCACGGATGCGTCAGCGTTTGGTATGCCTGCAATGTGCAGCGCATAAATTCGATGCCGCAGGGCGATGCTGATGCTATAGTTACTGCGGTTAATGAGGGTCAAGAGAAAGGTTACAGGTGAAATCCAAACCTCGACCATACAGTCGATGACCCCATGCAGGTGCTTTCTGCGCATGCACGGGGTGTAAGCGTCGAGCGGCGTGCCGCCCGCGCATGCGTATACATATCCAGAAGCCCCCGGACGCCGCACGCGCGGTCGCGTCCGGAGGAATAATGATGGGGAGCACCATTGAATTATCTGAGTGAGATGCTCAAATTGCCGGTCTTGGACGTCGACGGCGAAAAGCTCGGCGTGGTGAACGATTTTGGCATTGCTACCGGCGAAGTTTTTCCGCACGTGACGTCGCTCGCGTTCCGCGGACCCGGCAAGACGCCGTTTATGATTAGCTGGCGTAAATGGGTCGACCGTATCGACGAGACGGGTGTACACCTTAAGACGTCGGCCACCGAAATCCGTTTTTCGTACCTGCAGCCGACCGAACTC